>JBGPHY010000323.1:0-6647 GCA_041484625.1 Terriglobia bacterium
AACCATTTGGCCGATGGTGACGCCGGGATCGTTGGACCAGAAGAAACCGCAGTCTTCATCCTCGTAGTAGCGGTAACCCACCGTGTTTCCGTATTTCTGTCTGAGCGCGTCGCCATTATGCAGTTTGGAGCTCCAGGGGAGAATTGCGTAACTCAGGTCGATCTCCTCTACGAGAACCTGTCCGGGCGGCTTTACTTGCGAAATGATCTTGCCGGTGGGCTCGAATATCGAGGCGTTATCCCGCCAGGTGCTGGATACTATGTAGTAGCGGTGCTGCAAGGCGCGGGAGGCAGGGTGAGTTGTCTGCGGCGACTGCGTCGGCCAAGCCACCAGCTCGGCGCCTTTGCCCGCCAACTGGTCCCAGCCGTAGTCGTATTCAATATCAAAGCAGATTTGTAACCCCAGCTTGCCAAAATCGCAGTCGAAGACCGGCACTTCCTTGCCGGGAGTCATGCCGCCTTCCATGGAGTCACTGCCGACGTGCACTGCCAATTGCACCTTGCGGTAGGTCCCCACTACTTCACCCTTACGCCCAACCAGGATTGCCACGTTTGAGCATATCTTTCTTTCCTTATCTTCCAGCAAGTACATCGGCACCACGATGTAGCAACTCTGTTCCCGCGCCTTTCGGGCGAATGCCTCCTTCACTGGCCCCTCGAAAGGGACCGATTGCGCCACTATGTCACCCGAGATTTCACCGGTCACTGCCACCTCAGGCAAAATAGCAAGGTCAAGACCTCGCCCGTATTTCATCTTGGACTGTTCGGCCATCCTGTCAAGGATCCCTTCCAGTTGCTCCAAGCGTTTCTGCAAACCCGGGTACTCTCCCCAGAAAGCCTGCATGACCGTGCCTACAATCACCTTTCGGGGAAGTCGGTTAGAGGTGCTCTTCGCCATCAAATCGCCGGGACCGGCAGGCCAACCCAATAGAAGCGTCGAGAGTGTCGAAGCCAGAATCGCCAGTATTCCCCCACGCTGAATAACTTTTTGAAATGCCATTGTGTTTATCCTCCCTGTACCTGACGTGACTTTAGAGGCTGCCCAGCACTGAAACCAGGGTGCTACCTTTTTCTCCACTTTACGGTCCTTGCTCAGCTGAAGTATATACTGGACACCCTCGTTTTGGATTGTGACAACACAGTTATTCTCTAAGGAAAGGCTGGAGAATACCACCCTGCCCGGGCACGATCGAGATCGAGTAGGAATGTTGCCGGCTATTACGGTCTTGGTATAAAAAAAACAAACACCCAACGAAAAAAAATGAACGAAACTGTGGGCTGAAGTTACTAAGTATGCGATTGGGAAGATCAATGGAATTCTGGATGGGTGGTGCAGGATGGATATAGAGACCATGGTCCAGGCTCATGGGGATAGGCTACTGAGAGCGGCCTATCTGCTGTGCCACAATGAACATGACGCCAAAGACCTGGTCCAGGAGACCTTCTGCCAGGCCCTGGATGCCATTAAGAGATTCAGGAGAGAATCGAATGAATACACGTGGCTCTATGCAATATTGCGGAATCAATTCTTGCTTCATTGCCGCAGGATTTCCCGCCTGTTCCCCTTGAACCTCATCTTTAGCCATCCAGCAGAACGAGTGGATCCATGGATCCAATTGAATAGGGCAGAAAGTCATCGTCGCATGGAAACCGCAATGGCACTGCTCCCATTCAAGCATCGGGAAATGCTATTGCTGCGGTACGTGGAAGAGATGAAAGTCGATGAAATTGCGAACCTTCTCCAGATTTCCCCCGGGACTGTGAAATCGCGCCTGCACACGGCCACGCGAGTCTTGCGGAAGAAACTTCGTTCCGGGAACCGGGAGGCGCTCCGGCCCATGGGAGGTAAGAGCCATGAAATGTAAGCGATGTCGTCAATATCTCTATGATTATGTGGATAACACGCTCATGCCGCCGCAAATGGAGGAAATTCGGAAGCACCTGAACTTGTGCCCTGCTTGCCGGATGGTGTACGACCAGGAAAGAGAATTACTCCGGGATTTCCAGGAGACTGCCGCCGATTTGAAGGGAGGCCTTCATTTTCAATTCCAACTGCCAGGCCTATCCAGGGCTAAGACTTCCCAGGTTGAGAGTCGCGTTGTTTCTATGGGGTTGAAGTGGGCCACTGCCGCAGTCTCCATTGTAGCCCTGATTGTCTCTATCAGGTTTCTGTTCTTCCCCCCTTCGGAAAGACGGCCAGATCAGAAGCCTGGGACTATTGTGCAAACAACGCAAAGTGAAATTCAAGCGCAAGCGGGTGTTGAGAATAGAGACGGGAATGGAATCATCCAGATCATCTCAATCGAGGACGATTCGAGTCAATTAAGTGAAACCCATTTTCGGCAAGAGAGCGTCGGGTTGATAACCGACATCACGGTCGAAGTGACGGGGTTCCATGCCATCGACCACCAACAACCAAGGAGGAGGGTCGTGCCACAATGAACCCCTGAACGGAGAGGCGCAGTCATCAGGGTTTCTCCATGGGTGGGGAAGGTTCACACGAAAATAAAAAAAGATGTAGAGATCTGTCCCATTCAAGAACAAATTGCAGAAGTAGTGGAAGGGCAATGTTAGCCGCAGCAAGAAAATAACTAATCCGCTTTAGCAAGGAGATCGCTATGAAAAACCGCTTCCTGTTGTGCGTCAGTCTAGTATTCCTGGGATTGTCCAGTGTGGGTCTTGCCAAAGAACCCGTAAGGCTGGGAAATAGTTCGAAAAGTCTCAAGATTATCAAAAAGGTAGCGCCCGCCTATCCGGAGGAGGCCAAAAAGCAGAACATCCAAGGCAAGGTCGTTCTGGACGTGACCGTTGATGAACAAGGGAAGGTCAATGCTATCAAAACCATTAAAACAGCTAATCCTTCCCTTGCGGAAACAGCCACAAAAGCCATCAAGCAATGGGAATACGCCCCTCTCCTTTTGGATGGGAAACCGAAGGCGTTTATCGTCACCGTTACCATAAATTTTGCGCTGGACAAGGAAAAAGAGAAATCCGAACCAGCAAAGTGATTGGCATCAACATTGGAGGCAACAGGGCCATTCCTTCGAGTTCATGACGGCCTACTCGCCGAACTCGGTCAATCTCATCACCCGCGAGGAGCCCGAGAGAACCTCGCTCTGGAAGGTGAACGCCTGTTTTCTTCCGATGTTCGGTGTGAGGATGGCGCTGGGCCGCAACTTTCTCCCCGAAGAGGACCAGCCCGGCGCCGACCGCGTAGCTATCCTCAGTCATCGGATGTGGCAGCGGCGTTTTGGAATGGACACAAGCCTGCTGGGTAAGGCCGTGTTCATTGATGGAGATCCCTATATCGTTGTCGGGATCCTGCCACCCGGCTTCAAAGTTGAGGACGGGGCGGTGGACCTCTACACGCCGATTGCCCTGAGCAGCACGCGCAGCCGAAGCAATGAGTGGATGTATGGGGCGTACGCTCGCCTGAAGGCGGGCGTGTCGATCAAGCAGGCACAAGCGGAGCTGGACACGATCAACCGCCAATTAGAAAAGCGGTATCCACGCCAGATTACCGGCTGGCGCGCGCACATCTGGGGGATGCATGAGTTTATGGTGCGGGACGTGCGGCTCAGCCTGATTGTCCTTTTGGCCTCCGTCGCGCTCGTGTTGCTTATCGCGTGCGCCAATGTGGCCAATCTCCTGCTGGCACGGGCGGGCGCACGCCAAAAAGAGATGGCCATTCGGACGGCTCTCGGCGCAGGCCGGTGGCGGGTCGTGCGACAGCTCCTCACGGAGAGTGTCCTGCTCGCGCTGCTGGGTGGGAGTTGCGGGCTTCTGCTGGCTTACTGTGGCGTCGCTGCGCTATCGGTGCTCGGTACCGAGGAATTTCCCATGCTGAAACAATCCCGCCTGGACCTTCCGGTGCTCGGATTCACATTGCTGATTTCGCTGCTGACGGGACTGGCTTTCGGCCTTGCCCCGGCGCTGGCGGTTTCCCGAACAAACGTTCACGACACTTTGAAAGAAGGAGGCAGGAGTTCCACCGAGAGTCGGGGAAAAAACCGGTTGCGCTGCTTGCTGGTGGTTTCCGAGGTCGCGCTTGCTTTGCTGCTCATGATCGGGGCTTCTTTAATGATTCGGAGCCTCCTCAAGCTGCAGGAAGTAAACCCCGGGTTCAATCCCACAGGCGTGCTCACAGGCTCGATCAGCCTGTCTGAATCGAAGTATTCCAAGCCAGGACAGCAGATTGCGTTCTACCGGGAACTCGGGGAGCGGCTGGAAGCCATGCCTGGAGTGACTACCGCCGGAATGGTCAGCGTGTTGCCGCTCAGCGGAAACAACCAGGGAATGGGATTACTCATCGAGGGGCGCCCGGTTTCGGGCCCGTCCGACGTGCCCATCTTGTTCTACCGCATTGTGAATCCCAAATATTTCCAAGCCATGCAGATCCATTTGCGAAAGGGGCGGCTATTTGACGAACGGGACGCACAAGGGGCGCCGCGAGTCTTGATTGTCAATGAGACGATGGCCCGACGCTACTGGCCGAACGAGGACCCCATTGGCAAGCGAGTGGGAACCGGTGCGCCAAATGACTGGATGCCGGTCGTGGGCGTCGTCGGTGACGTGCGGCACACGTCGTTGGCTCAGGAACCGGATGCCGAGATCTTCCTCCCTTACGCGCAAAACCCCCAGCCAGGCATGAGTCTGGCAGTGCGGACTTTCTCTGACCCGCTGCGCTTTGCACCCTCGCTGCGCCGCGCAGTGATGGAACTGGATCGCGACCAGCCTGTCCCTCGCGTAGTCAGCATGGAGCAGACGCTGTCCGACTCGTTCGCCACCGAGCGTTTCTCCACGGTGCTGCTGGGCATCTTCGCGGGAGCGGCTCTGATGCTGGCGACGATCGGAATCTACGGCGTGATTTCCTTCTCAGTCACGCGTCGGACAAGCGAGATCGGGGTGAGGATGGCGCTGGGTGCCCGCAGCCTGGATGTGCTCCGCATGGTGGTAGGCCAGGGAGCCCTGCTGGCGTTGATTGGTGTGGGCATCGGTCTAGCCGCAGCCTTGGCGCTGACCCGCGTCATCGGCAGCCTGCTCTACGGAATCAACGCTACCGACCCATTTGTGTTCTTGGGAGTCTCTCTGCTGCTCACTCTGGTGGCGGCTCTGGCCAGCTACCTTCCCGCCCGCCGCGCTGCACGCGTAGATCCGATGGTGGCCTTGCGTTACGAGTGATCTCGCGAGCTTCGGCCAATTGAGAAAGCACAATCATTCCGCAGACGAAGATGGGGTTCGGAGTTCCGTCTTCAGGCGGTGCCGGCTAAAGCCGGAACTCCAAACTGAGCCCATTTCCATAAGTGATTCCACAAACATCAAGCTCCACCTGACCGTTCGCTTCGAACTATCGCCAAATGAAACTCGTGTTTATAGCGACAGGTGCTGCGCGCCAGGATGCAGAGCCGTTGTGGTCCCCTCCCAAAGGAAAGTACCGTTGAGCCCCTCGGGCAGGGTTACATCAGCCTCGAGTTTTTTCCCGTTGCGCCTGTAACGAACGGCGATTTCGCCCCAAGGATGGGGCATGGCCACATTTAGCTCCTTGAGATTTCCTAAGTGGGGACGAATGGCCACTTTGCGAAAGCCGGACTGCGCAGGCTCGATTCCGGCCACAGTAGCCAACAGGTCAACGTTGGGATGCGCACTCCAGGCATGACAGTCCGAACGACTGGAATGCTCGATTTCCGGCTCTTCGGCCCACGTGGTCAGCCCTTTGGCCAACATCTCGTGCCAGGGACCCAATTGCTCCAGATATTGATCAGACAGCCCCGCTTTCTTCATGGCTCGGAAAAGGTAGTAGCGGAAATAGTAGGAACACTGCGTCAGACGAGCATCCTTCAACACGGTTTTTATAACGCTCGCCTGCTCTGCCGCGGGAATGGCATCGACCAAGACAGCCAGCACATTGGCATGCTGGCTGAAACTTGTCTTTTCCGGAGTGTCCGCGATAAGACCCCGTGTAGAATCCCAGCAGGACTGTCGAACGGCAGCTACGATTCTGGTAGCAAGAGCCCGATCCTGCTGAGCCTGCTGGGGACTTCCAATTCCCTCCTCAAGATCGGCGGCTTCTCTCAATCCCAGGGCAAACTGCAAACTGAGCACTGACGAATGGCCTTGTGTATCTTGCGGGGGGACTCCATTGGTAAAGGGTCCCGTCCAGTCGGTGAAATTCCACCACTCCAATGGACCCAACAATCCATTGGATGAAAGCCTCGCTTCAAACCATCCCAGAACCTGCCGCGCTCCAGGCAGAAACGGTTTCAAAAAGTCAACTTCCCCACGGTACCACCATAAGTCCTTTATCATCCCAATCCAGAACAACGAGAAGGGAGGAATGAACTGCGGCAAAGAGGAAGGGTAGCGACTCATGGTGATCCCGTCGGGAATCCGCGACTCGTCACCCAACTCAATGGCATTTTTAATCAGCCGGGTGTCACTGGTCATATGAAGCGTGATCAACGCCTGAATGCGGGTATCGCCGTAGTACTGCAATTGTTCATAGTAAGGCGTGTCCATGTAGGTCTCGTGGGCGCATAACCGGGCGGTGCGCCACCCCACGTCCCATATCTTTGCTAATGCAGGGTCATCACTCTCAAACCGGGCCCGGGCGTCGAACGGATAGGCGGTAAAACTCCCCCGCAAATCTTC
>JBGPHY010000324.1:0-6606 GCA_041484625.1 Terriglobia bacterium
CACACCTGGCCCATCCTGGTCGATGATGGTTTGCGCCAGTTGCAGCATTTCATCTTTGCTTCTATGCCAGGTTCTGAGGGAGGTGAGTTCTTAGGCTCGATCAATGGAGGCCAGGCTTACAGCCACGAAATCATGATCGAGGGCATTACCTTAGGTCGTTGGGACCTCACCGGAGGCAGCAACAATGAGATGAGCCCCAGCGTGGACGCGGTCTCCGAGTTCAAGCTGCAAACGGGCAGCCTCTCTGCCCAGTACGGTGCCACCCAGACTGCGGTGGCGAACTTCGGGATTAAATCTGGAGGCAATGACCTTCATGGAACTGCTTATTGGTTCCACCGGGACAGATGGCTGCGTGCCAATAGCTGGGGGGAGAATAAGAACAATGTGCAGAGGCCTCCCTTCAAAGATAATTCTTATGGGTTTACAGTGGGTGGTCCGATTAAGAAAGATCGCACCCACTACTTCGTCTCGTTTGAAGGAGATCGCCGTGTTGAACTCAATTTCAGCGCCGTCAACGCCGACGTTCCACTTCCCGAGTTCAAGCAAGGTGACTTTTCCCGATTGTTGGATCCCAGTTTTACTGGTGATGCCAAGTCTGGGACGGTGGTCGGAAAGGATGCGTTAGGGCGCGATGTTGTCTTTGGCCAGCTCTATGATCCCTCGACCTCCAGGCAGCTTTCTGACGGGACCTGGGTTCGTGATCCATTCCCGGGAAACATCATCCCCGCTGACAAATTCAGCACCGTCACCAAGAACATCCTGGCCATGGCGGATACTCCCAATCCAGAGTTCGACACCTTCCGCAGGAATAAGACTGTTGTGAGCGGCTGCTGTCCGAATTTCAAGCTGGACGTTGTTGCGACCAAAATCGACCACGTCATCAACGACAAACACAAGCTATCCGGGTTCTTCAACTACAGCCAGCGGGCGCGCGATAACCATAATAATCCAGGATTCCTCCCCATTCCAGGGTCTGCTTCGAGTACGTGGCAGCATCAGGCGACTCCTTCACGGATTTTCCGGTTTAGCGAAGATTGGACCGTCAACCCTACCACGCTCAACCACTTCGGATTTGGCTTCAACCGTTTTGGCAACAAAAACGGGGCGGTCCAATCTATTATTGGTGCGGACTGGGCCGGCAAGATCGGACTCACCGGAGTCGGTACTAATACTTTCCCCCAGATTAACTTCGGAGCCCCCAGTCCTACACTGAATGGAGGGGTAAGGATGGGGGTAAGTTACGTCAACGACAGTCCCAACCAAACTTTTGTGTGGGTGGACGACCTCACCATGATTCGCGGTTCCCACAGCTTCAGGGTCGGAACGGAGCTTCGCCGTTATCATTACAACAATCGCGACCTCTACGGCGCTGGCAGCTATACTTTCCGGAATGACGAGACGGCACTGCCTGGATTTGCCCCTTCCACGGGATTTGCCTACGGCAGCTTCATACTGGGGGCTGTAGACAGTACCGGTCTCGGCATACCAGTCACCTTCGCGGGGCGGCGCATGTGGTACAATTCTTTGTATTTCCAGGACGACTGGAAGGTTCGTTCGAATTTGACGTTGAATCTTGGAGTGCGTTGGGAAATCCCCGGTCCGCTGACGGAAGTGGCTAATCGGATGTCGGGGCTCAACCCGACGAAGCCAAACCCCAAAGCAGATGGGTACCCAGGGGCTCTGGACTTCCTGGGCAATTGCCAGGGTTGCAACGGGCGGACCAGTTTCCAAGACCACTACTACAAGGAGTTTGGCCCGCGAGTCGGCTTTGCCTGGAGCGTGAAGCCCAAGCTGGTGGTTCGGGGCGGCTATGGAATTAACTTTAGTGCTCCGCTTGAAAACGGCTGGGGCTGGACTCTCGACAATGGATTTAACGGCTCTAACAATTTCCAAGCCAATAAAGGCCGGTTCCGCCAGGATCCCGCCCTCCTTTGGGACAACGGCTACCCGCCTTATACCAAGACCCTGCCCAATTACGACCCAGCCCTAGTAAACGGTAGTGACATCCCGTATCAAGCCCCAGGGACTATTCGTCAGCCCTATACTCAGAACTGGACTCTTGGGATTCAATACGAGTTGCCCTGGAATACGGCGCTGGAAGCCAACTATATTGGGAACAAGGGAACCCGGCTGGTCAATGATTTCTTCAAAGGTTATCTCAATCAGCTCAATCCCAAGTACCTATCTTTAGGTGATGCGCTCCAGGATAACATTTCACTCCATCCTGAGATTCCCAAGCCTTATCCCAGTTTTGATGGCTCGGTGGCCCAGGCATTGCGGCCGTTCCCACAGTATTACGGAGTCGGCGATCAGCGTTTCAATAATGGCAATTCCAATTACAACGCGCTTCAGATCACGGTCACAAAGCGATCTAGTGTCGGCCTGAGCTTCCTGGCCGCCTACACCTTTTCCAAATCACTGGCAACCACCGACACACCCCTCGACAACTACTATGTCTATGCCCAGGATTTCTACAATCGCAACGGGGAAAAATCGGTCACGACTTTTCACCATCCGCAGAACCTCAAACTCACCTGGATTTACGATTTGCCCTTTGGGAAAGATCGTCGCTGGTTAAAGTCTGGGCCGGCCAGCTATATTATCGGTGGATGGACCATGAGTGCGATTCATAATTATCGGTCGGGTAACCCAATCTGGGTTCACGCTGGCGCTTATGATTACAACAGCTACCTGTTCAACCCGCCAGGCTGGCGTGCCGACGTGCTGTTGCCTGCGGACCAGCAGAAGATCAGCGGAAGTAGTGGAGTCGACTCAGTGAACGGCACACCCTATTTGAACCCGGCGGCCTTTGCACAGCCCCCGGGCACAGAAAACGGCGTGGGGTTGCGATTAGGCAATGGGCCCAGGTTCCTGCCTAACGTGAGGGGCCCGGCTTATTCTTCAGAAGATTTCTCAATCATTAAGCGTGTTCCGTTGAGGTTCAGAGAAACCGCCAATCTTGAAATCCGTGGCGACATCTTCAACATCTTGAACCGCTCTGGAATGGGTGATCCAAGTACCAACGTCAGCGACCCAAGCACCTTTGGACGGATCTTCGGGAACCAGCACGGACCGAGAACCGCCCAGGTCGCGGTCAGGATCAATTTCTAATCTGAATTTCATTGAGTTCTTGATTTAGCTAGTTTGTCCTTTTGGCCCTGGAAAGAAACATCCTCTCCAGGGCCTTTTTGTTGAAACCGATCAAGAATGTGGGCGCCAAATGTGGGAGCCGCACTCCGTGCGGCGATCTGAAGGGATGTGGGAGCCGATCTCCGCGACCGCTGTTCCCCGAGCGGCGACCTGAAATCGCTCCGTGATCGCTGTCGCTCCGCACAGCGACCTGAAGAATCTTGCAGGAAAACAGGAACTGTGGACCAGAAACACAACGGCAAACGTGTGGCCGCAAGACACAAGTGTAGCGCCCTGGGTTTGATCCAAAGACGGGACCGCAGGGCCCTGTAAGTCTGTTTTGCCTCCCCCAACCTGTTGATCCGCCTAGTGGACTTGAGAGTTTGCACACCGTTTTGGTATGATTATTAAAGATGACTGAATCGAGACAGGTTCAATGGAGGGGGCTCATGGGAGAATTGAGAAAAAAATATGTTGTCGACGAACGCAATCGAAGAGTTGCGGTCCAAATCGACATAGAAGCTTTTGAGAAGATAGAAGAGATTCTCGAGAATTATGCGTTGGTGCAATTGATGAAGGAAAATGATGCAGATGAAACCTTGGAGCTTAGACATGCCAAGGCCTACTATCAAACCCTGGAAAAAGCAGATTGAAAAAGGTCCGTTTTGGTTCTTATAGAGTCGGGATCAGACTGGAAGAGAACATTGTGGTTTTTGAAAGAGCCTTACACCGCAGGGAAATCTACCGGTATTTTCCATAACTCAACCTTGGCACTCCATGTAGTCGCCAGAATGGTGACACCTATTCACTGTCTGGTTGGTTGCGTGGTGCTGTCTCTGTTTTTTTCTCTCGGTGCCTGTTCGAACAGTTCGAAGACGCCTCAAGAACTTCGAACCGGATCCATGCAATCTCGCGACGCCAATGTTCTCCTCATCACTGTCGATACTCTTCGTGCCGATTATCTTTCCTGCTACGGCAAGAAGACCGTTTCGACTCCCTACATTGACGCCTTGGCTGCAGGTGGGGTTCGTTTTTCCCAGGCGGTGGCACAGGTCCCCCTGACCACTCCCTCTCACGCCTCCATTCTGACCGGGACTTACCCTCAGGTGCACAAGCTTCGCGACATCGAAGGATTTGTTTTGGACAATAAGGTGCCCACTTTGGCCACCATTGTCAGCCAGGGTGGACTCGAAACCGTGGCAATCGTTGGCGCCGCTGTGCTGAACCGACGCTTTGGCTTGAGTAATGGGTTTAAGAGTTACTTCGACGACATGAAGGAGGAGAAGGCCGTCGGCAGACTTCCCGGAGTCGTCGCTGAGCTTCGAGCTGAAATCGTGACTCGACACGCGATTGAGTGGTTGGAGAAACAGAGCCAAGCCGGCATTGGGACTACCCCCCACAAGAATTTCCTGCTCTGGGTCCATTACTACGATCCTCACTTTCCTTATGATCCCCCCGGTTCCTATCGGTCCCGTTACGCCAGGGATCTTTACGGGGGTGAGGTGGCTTATACCGACGAGCAGATCGGCCATCTTTTAGCCTGGCTCGCAAATCAGCATCTCCGGGACCGGACCCTGGTGGTACTTCTCTCCGACCACGGCGAAAGCCTGGGTGAACATGGTGAGTACACTCACGGTGTTTTCCTTTATGAGTCGACTATTCACATCCCCTTAATCATGGCGGGACCAGGGGTGCCAGTTGGCCGAGTGGTGACTCAACAGGTGCGCTCCATTGACGTGATGCCCACCGTTGCGGATTACCTGGGCCTCTCTCCCGGGAACCAGGCTCAGGGATCCAGCCTCATGCCCGCAGTCATGGAAGGAAAACGCGTCCGGACAAATTACTCTTATATGGAGACGCTCTACCCGAAGACTCACCTGGGATGGTCGGAACTGCGTGGGACGAGGACCGACGAATGGAAACTCATCGTCGCGCCGGAACCTGAGCTTTACCGGATGACCGATGACCCTAATGAAACGCGCAACGTGGTGACGCAATACCCGGCGGATTCAGACCGTCTCGAGAAGCAAGTTTGGGAGATTGCCGGTCCGCCGCGAAGCTTAGGAACGCTCCGGATGCAGCCGGTGGATGAGGAAACGCGCCAGCAACTGAACTCGCTCGGTTATGCGAGCGCTGGAACCCGGCGTGAGGTTCGAATTGACATGTCGGGCCCGGACCCCAAAGACCACGTTCAAGTGTTGGGAACTCTGGAAAAGGCAGGGAGCTTGATGAACCTCAATCGGTTCCAACAAGCCGTTCCCCTGCTGGAAGACATACTCCGCCAGGACCCCACCAATCCCTTAATCTACCAACATCTCGGAGTTTGCTATGAACGGTCGGGCCAGTCCCTCAAAGCGGTTCGTCTCTACCAGAAGGCGATCCAAAACAAGGCCGAGACGGACCGGACTTACGCTGAACTGGGTGAGATCCTTGTTCGACTCGGCGCCAAGCTCCGCGCCACGGAGTACATGGAACAAGCCGCTCGGTTGAATCCCACTGACCTTGAGAATCTCAGCAACCTGGCGACGGTTTATCTTGAGCTTGGCAAACTAGAAGACACCGAGCGGGTCTTGCGAGTCATTCTGGCGCAGGACGATCATCATCCGATGGCGAACAATCTTTTTGGGGTTCTGGAAGCCCAGAGCGGGCATAGTGAACTAGCCCGAAGTTACTTGGAAAAAGCTATTCAATTCAATCCCGACCTGGTCCAGGCTTATATGAATCTCGGAATTCTGGCTCAGGAAGCAGGCCAAACCCAGCAAGCCATCACCTACTTCAAGAAGTTTCTCGAAAAGGCCGAGCCAAAGGAGAACCGCGACATCATTCCCAAGGTCAAGAAGGCGCTCTCGGAACTTCAAGAAAAGACGTCGTAACCCGGACCTCCATCTGTACGTCGTGATGCTCAGTACAGACCTGACCAATAGCAGACGAGAGGGCTGGCAGCCCGGGTCAAATCCTTCCCCGAGAAGGGATTCATGCCTCATTTCTCTTCCGTATACCATAACGACTCGCGCATGCCATCCTATAATCTCGAATTTCTGCATTTGATTTTTGATATCATCTTTTGGCCTGGATAGGAAATCCTGGATCACAGAATCTTCCAGGATGATACAAGGAGATCAATGGAGTTCCGGCCATGATTCCATTTGCGTGCCGCAGCGGTTGGGCTCTTTCCCTACTCCTTCTGATCGCCACTGCCTGGGTGCTCACGAGCTGTGTTGCCCGGTGCTTGGGCAAAGATGTGCAGACTCCCCCCACTTATCCGGCCACCCGGGAAGCCAGGAGTGCTTTTCCAGAACTGAACCGCTTAATTGACGCCAATCAGCTGCAGGCTGCTCGTACCAAGCTCAAGGAACGGGTGGCTTTTGGAGGAGAAAATTACAAGACTCTTTACTACCAGGCTTTGATTCTCTTCAAAGAAGGCCAGTACTCCCAATCCTTGAAAATCTTGGAACGCAGTTTTGCCACCCAGAAATA
>JBGPHY010000325.1:0-6603 GCA_041484625.1 Terriglobia bacterium
AGGAGGAAATCGCTTCCATGGGCACCAACTCCTTACGGGTGTTTGCAGGCAGTATGAGAACCTGGGGGATGAGAAGTGGTGCTGGAACCACGAACACTCTAACACCTGAAGACATGGATGCGATTGTCACCGAATGCCCAGCGGTGCAATCGGTTAGCCCCAGCAATAGCACCGCAGGACAGGTGGTCTTTGGGAACCAGAATTGGAACACTCGAATCGAAGGATACAATCAGAACCTCCCGGCGCTGAGAAACTGGAAGCTAGTCCAGGGAACATTCTTTGAAGAGGGCCATGTGAAGACCGCGTCCCGGGTCGCGGTCATCGGCCAAACTGTGTACCGTGAACTGTTCGGAGGAGGTGACCCGGTGGGACAGACCATCCGCATCAAGGGGCTTCCCTTCCTGGTCCTGGGCGTACTAGCCAACAAAGGCCAGAGCCCCTGGGGTCAGGACCTTGATGACACGGTCATTATCCCCTTCACAACCATTCAGAAGAAATTCCAGCGAGGGACTCTCTATATCCAGTCAGGAATCGTCTCGGCCGTCAGCGCCCGGGCCACCTACACTGCCCAAGAACAAATCACGTCATTGCTCAGACAACGCCACCGACTCGGGCCTTTTCAGGACGACGACTTCACAGTCCGGAATCTCAGCGAAGTTGCCGAGACGGCCGAGGCGACCAATCGCATCATGACAACATTGTTGGCCAGCATTGCTGCCGTCTCCCTGCTGGTGGGCGGAATCGGAATCATGAACATCATGCTGGTGGCAGTGTCGGAGCGAACCCGGGAGATTGGAGTTCGGATGGCCATCGGCGCCAGGCCCAGTCACGTCCGCATTCAATTCCTCTCCGAATCCATTGTGCTCTGTATAATGGGAGGTTTCCTGGGACTTCTTCTGGGAGTCGGCGGGTCAATTGGAATCTCTCAGTTCCTGGGCTGGCCGACCTTAGTTTCGCCCAATTCAATACTGATATCTGTTTTCTTTTCAGCAGCGATCGGTATCTTCTTCGGATACTACCCTGCCCACAAAGCTGCGGCTCTGGATCCTATCGAAGCCTTGCGTTACGAGTAGGAAAGGCGCGAGCCCAGTATGCAGGGCTGTGCTACAGTCTCTCTAAATAATGAATCTCGGACATCTCCCGGAGCTTCAGCGCTGCCTGTTCAGGAGTCACATCACGCTGCAGTTCGGCCGTCATCTCGTACCCCACCGCAAACTTCCGAACCCTAGCCGAGCGCAGAAGCGGAGGGAAGTACACCGCATGCAGTCTCCAATATGAATGTTCTGCGCCATCAGTCGGCTGGCCGTGCCATCCCATGGAATAGGGGAAAGAGGTTTTAAACAGGTTGTCGTACCGGGTGGTTACCCGCTTGATGATATCGGCCAGCGCATCTCGTTCTTCGTTACCCAATGAAGGCAGATCCACCATCAGACGCCGGGGAATCACCATTGTTTCATAGGGCCAGACTGCCCAGAATGGAACGAGAGCCACCCAACATTCGTTCTCGCAGACCAGGCGTTCTCTTTTTTGGCATTCCAGCTGGAGATAATCCCCCACCAGATCGCTTCCGTGTTGACGAAAGTACCTGCCTTGGCTGACGAGCTTTTTCGCAGGAACCGTGGGAACTTGGCTTCCCCCCCAGACCTGGCAGTGAGGATGTGGGTTGCTGCAGCCCATCATGGCACCTTTGTTCTCAAAGACCTGGACATAGTTGATGAAGTCCTTACCACCAAGCCTTTGGGTCTCCACGGCCCACGTATCGATGACTTTTCGAATTGCCGACTGCTCCATTCGCGGCAAAGAAAGGTCGTGCCTGGGAGAGAAGCAAATAACGCGGCAGACACCTGGTTCCGCATGTGCCACTATCAGCCCTTCTTCGTCGATCTGCCAATGCTCGTTCTGAGGCAGGAGCGCTGCAAAATCGTTGTCAAAGACAAAGGTCGAGTCATAAGCAGGATTGCGAACTCCTCCTGCCCTTGAGTTCCCGGGGCAAAGATAGCAGGCGGGGTCGTAGTGAGGAGAATCCTCGGGTTCCGCAGCCTCAACCTGACCTTGCCAGGGTCGTTGGGTCCGATGAGGTGAACACAGTACCCATTCATCTAGCAACGGATTGTACCGCCGGTGCGGCATTTCGGAAAAACCAGTCAAGCCCTTCCCTCCTCCAGGCGTGTAAGGATTTCAGCGGTCAACAATAGTTTTACTTAAGTTGGCTGTCAAGACTCTTCCCCACTCCGGACGCGTTCGCAGCGGCCGAATGCGCTCAACTGCCCGTGCTTCGATAATTCCGAACTCCCCTATTCCAAGTGGCGAGCGCAAGTCCACCGAAAATAAGGGCCATGACAGGAACCAGTACAAAATAGAGCGAGTACTCGCGGCGACCCAAAAAGAGGGTCGTGGGATAGAAGGAGGCAAAGGCAAACGGGATAACCCAGCTCAGAAGGAATTGCAGAAACACATTATAGATGCTGGTGGGGTAACGGCCAAAAGGGATCATGTTATATACCGGAGGGGTAATCCCAAGGCGATCCTCAAACCAGAAGCTGACGCTGGTCAATAGGATGAAAATACTCAGATAGAGCACGACTCCGCAGAGGATCACAAGCGGAAACAAGAAAAAATGGATCACTTCGGGATGAAGATGCAACCGCCGGCCGGAATAGAAGACCAGAGCCAACCCTGTAACAACTTCCTGGAAGGACTCCAGCCGAAATGTCTCGAAGAGAATTTGAAAGAGGGAATGAAGAGGACGGATAAGCACCTGGTCAAAACGCCCCTCCATGATGTAGCGCTCACCGAACTCATACAGGTTAAGGCTCAGAACATTGAAAAATCCCAGGCAGGTCAACGAAAAGCCATAAACAAAGACCAGTTCTTCAAAGCTCCAACCCTGCAGCGACCTCACTCGGTGAAACAGCAGATATAAGAATCCGAAGCTGGCAATCGTGGCGGAAAAACTGGCGGCAAGGGCAATCAGGAAATCTCCTTTGTATTCGAGCCGGGCTTTCAGGTACTGAAAGAAATATTCAATCAAAATGGAGAAATGGCGCATCTGGTACGATCAATTCCGCTCAGCTCAGGACTTAAGCCTCGCCTGGCCAGGAGACGGCGGCTGAATTCATCCTCCTTGTACAATCATCTTGCGCGTTGCCCTACTCCAGAGGCCGTGCCCGGTGAGGATGAGGAGCCCCACCCAGAACAATCCCACCAGTAGAGTTCGCCAGAGCTCTTTATCATGGAGTTTTCCCATGTAAATCATCAATGGGGCATAACTGATATACATAAATGGAAGCCAGTTGGAGATTCGAATCAAAGGATCAGGGAAAAAACTGATGGGGATTACTAACCCTGACAGAATTTCAACGAGGAAGTATTTGGCACGAATCAGTCCAATGATCGAGTGCAGATAGACAGCAAAAGTCCCGACAACGAAATTCAAGGATGCGAAGATCAGAAACGAAAGGACCAGTGCGACCAGAAATGCGGCAAAAGCCGCCGCCGAGGCCGGCGGCTGGACGGGGTACACCCAGAGGATGAGGAGTGCCGTAGGCACCGTGAACATCAGGATGCGGAAGGCGGATTCCCCAGCCGCCTGGGCGATATTCATCCACTGGTAATTCACAGGACGCGTCAATCGGGCGGCGATGTGTCCCTGCACAATGTCATTTGCCATCTCACGGTCGATGTTATTGAAGTAGAAGCTGCGGATGATCCACCCGATGGCGACGTATGTAATCATCTGCTGGAAGCTGAATCCCTGGATGACAGGGTTCCATTGGTAGAGCGCTTTCCAGATGAAGTAGTAGACTGTTACATTTATCAGGTAAGAGAAGATCCCCGTGAAATAGCGCATTCGATAGGAAAGAATCTGCAGGAAGGCAATTCGCGAGAACGCGAGATAAGGACCGATCGGGGAGGTCAATTCAATTCCCCTTTGCTGTAAATCTCCCGAACGATTTCTTCGATTGTCGTGTCCTCCAGGGATAGGTCCTTCACGGGAAGACTGTTGACCAGCGTCCGGATCAGGTCGCCTGAACTTACTTGGCGTTTGTCGAAAATAAACTGGCAATGCATTTCGTCCAATTGCGCCACTTCGACCTCTGCTGGGATGCTCAATCGACCGGCGGCGATCTGGACTGGTTCCTTGAGTTCGAGACGCAGCTGGGACTTGCAGGCCAAACGCTGCCTCAATTCGTCCAGGCGGCCGTCAAATAGGATTCGTCCATGGTCAATGATTAAAATGCGGCGGCACAATTCTTCGATATCGGACAAGTCGTGGGTGGTCAGCAGCACCGTGACTTTCAACTCCTGGTTGATGTCACGCAGGAATTGACGGATGTTTTCCTTCGCCACAACGTCTAAGCCGATGGTAGGCTCATCGAGAAAGACAATCCGAGGATTGTGGAGAAAGGCTGCAGCCAGATCACAGCGCATCCGCTGCCCCAGACTGAGCTTGCGAACTGGCGTGTGAAGCAGTGGCGTTAAGTCCAGAACTTTTCCGAAAAGCTCCAAACGGGACCGATAATCCCTTTCGGGGATGGCATAGATCCTTTTGATCAGATGGAACGACTCGATGACGGCAATGTCCCACCATAATTGGGTCCGCTGCCCGAAAACCACCCCGATAGTCCGCGTATACTGGCTGCGGTCCCGATACGGCACGAACCCATTAGAAATAACCCCGCCGCCACTGGGGACGAGGATACCAGTCAGCATTTTAATGGTGGTAGATTTACCGGCGCCGTTGGCCCCGATGTAACCCACCATTTCCCCAGTTTCGATAGAAAACGAAATGCTATCAACAGCCTTCAGCGGGCGGTATCGGCGGAAGAAAAGGTTTTGGATCCCACCCCACACCCCCTCTTTCCGATCAAATACCTGAAAGACCTTGCTGACATTTCGAACTTCGATCAATGACATGAGTTGGAGTAAGAGTCGATGGCGTCAATTGGCGAGGAACGGTTCAAGTGAAGCAATCGCGTATGCGGCACACCCTTCTCTTTTGCCAAGTGCCCCCAGTCCTTCGTTGGTGGTTGCCTTCACAGAGACGACTCCGATCTCCAGGCCCAACGCCAAGGCAATGTTTTGCCGCATTTCACTCACAAATGGGGCGATTCGCGGACGTTCAAGAACCACCGTCGCATCAATGTTTGTCACCTGGTAACCGGCCGCCTGCACTAACTGCTTCACTACAACGAGGAATTCGATGCTCGAAATGTCCTTGAATTTGGGATTGGTATCTGGAAAATGGTGCCCGATGTCACCCAGGGCCGCAGCCCCTAGAAGTGCATCACAAATGGCATGGATTAAGACATCTGCGTCGGAATGCCCCAACAACCCCTGCTGGGATGGGATCAGCACTCCGCCCAAGACCAGCTTCCGTCCGGAAACAAGGCGATGGATGTCGTAACCAAAACCTGCACGAATCATTTTATCTGATATGAAAGCCGGAAAAGCTCCCTTGCGGGTCACGCCAGGTTACTTTGACATCGGTTACACGGGCCGCACGAGGCCCGATCCGGACCTGCCGAATCAAAGATTCCAGCGCCTCATGCTCTGCCTCGACCTCTAGCTCAACATCTCCATTATACAGGTTGTGCACAAAACCATGGATGCCCAATTGGACGGCATGCCGGTGAACAAAGTACCGAAATCCAACTCCCTGAACAAGACCCATAACAACAATGGTTGCGGCGGTTTTCATGGTATCCAGCGCGAGGCAGTGCTGGCTATGGTGGACTCAAGTCGAACCGTATTCCTTCTCGTCCCTCACCTACCAAGTAATAACCAATAATGCCCTTAAATTCATTCTCCTAATTTCCTCCGCAGTTGGCTCGGTGCTCTTTGACTAAACTGGCTCGCACGGAGCTTCAGCTTCACGCGTTCCTCCAAGAATCGAGTCGGAGAGCTCTGAAACGATCAATCCCGCGACGATGAACGCACCGCCAATAACCCCGAGCTTTCCAATATATTCTTTTTCAAATGAGTAGGCCAGTACCGCTGAAATTACCGGTTCCAGCGAAAATATGATCGCCGCGCGGGTGGGAGTAGTCTCCTTTTGGTACCGGGTCTGCAGCGACAAGGTCACCAGTGTGGCCAGGATTGACAGGTATCCGATGGCCAGGGCAAGGTTTAGAGTTAGCTCGAAACGCGCTTGCTCCCAGACCAAAGCACAAAAGGAGGCAAGTCCGATGGTGACAATCATCTGCAAAAAGGTCAAAAGGGAGACATCGAATTCCCTCGTGTAGATATCGAGATAAACAATGTAGAGCGCAAACAGAATCGCACACGCCAAGGTCAGAGCATCGCCCCGGTTGAATTCAGCACCTCGGGGGGAGGTCAGGAGGTACAAGCCCACTGAAACGAGAAGTACACCGACCAGATTCCCCAACTTGGGGGGTTTGCGTTCTATGATTAGCTGGAAAACAGGTGTGAACACGACCAGCATCCCAGTGATAAAACCGGATTTGGAAGCCGTAGTGTGCTGCAAACCCACCGTCTGTGTGGCGAACCCGGCAAATAGCAAAAGCCCTAGAAATGCACCTTTTGCCGCTGCTCTGCGTTCGAGCTTCAAGAGGGATTGAAAGGAAAATGGCAGAAAAAGGA
>JBGPHY010000326.1:0-6600 GCA_041484625.1 Terriglobia bacterium
CATGCAATCGCGCATCAGATCGCGTAGCCGTTCCCGGTTGGCAGGAAGGCGTGGCTTTCCCGGGGTCACATAGGTTCGTGCAAACTCCGCCTGGGTCTTGAACACCCCTGGCTTGAGCAGAGTCAGCAGGTTGTAAAGCTCGACCAGACTGTTCTGCACCGGCGTTGCCGACAGCATCAGCAAAAAGCGCTTCCGAAGCTGATTGACCAGCCTCCAATTTTGCGATGCCCGGTTCTTGAGATGATGAGCTTCATCGACGATCACCAAGTCAAAAACCTGCCGAGTCAGGATCTCCATGTTCTCTGGACGGCGAGCAGTTGGAAGTGACGCGATGATCCGCGACTGTGCCCAGAATGCGGAAGGATTGGTTCGCAACAGAGAGTCATAGCTGGTGGCACAGTGAACTTCGAACTTATTGACCAGTTCGTCCCGCCATTGTCCGACCATCGTCGCTGGCGTCAGAACCAAAAACCGCCCCACCATCCCCCGAAGCAAGTATTCCTTGAGCACCATTCCTGCTTCAATGGTCTTACCCAGGCCGACCTCATCTGCCAGGAGAACGCGGCCTCGGAACTGCTTCAGGACCTTGCGCACCGTCTCCACTTGGAACCAGAAAGTCTGGACATCACGGAGTGAGGACAGACACAACAATTCATCAAATCCCTCCAGCAAACTGAAATGACTCCACTCGGAACGCAAGTCATACCAGTTGGGATTATGATGGGGTGCTGCGTCAGCCCAATAGACGTCGTCGACCTTGGGAATGACCCATTGAACCGGGATTTGGATATTCAGTCGCGCCAGGTTCTTCAAGGGAGATGGCTCTTCTTTTTGGGGCCAGGCACCGGTTGTGTCAGACACCTGTGAATCACGATTGGACCTATCCGAGACCTTGTGGGCCGTCTTGGCGGGGAGCGGGTCAGTCTTGTTGTCGGAAGACGGGATCATCGCTTTCCGATATTCATTCTCAATGCGAATCCCCCACAGCTTGACCCAGGACCAAACCAGTCGCACAAATCGCCCCAAGTAGGTGGATGATCTATACTGGCTCAGACTGGAGTGTCTGAGCCAGCGATGCGCCTGCCCCCAGCGGCTTTGTTGGGCCAGGGTGAGTGTGTACAGAAGCCAGTGATCACCTCCCGGAAAATAGCGCTTTTCAAACCGCTTTAGATAGCGAAGACTCTGGTCCGGCTTTTCCTCGAGCAATGAGGCTAAGGCAGTCAGGAGCAACAGGTCGCCATCCGTGGGAAAAGCGCCCAGTGCTTCTTGGGCCCGGTGAAGGAATTGCGGCCTCTTGTCGCGAAGATGAATATAGAGCTGGTCCAGCCATTCCTCCGGCGTTTCAGGCAATTTGGGTTTCTCCAGGGCGTCAGTCATGGTAGTGGTACATGAGACGAGTGCCATCCGCCCTTCTCAAGAAGTGCCAGGGACGAAAGCCCCATCTCCCGTTCGTTCTCCCGGCAGGCTCCCGTCGTTAAGCACGGCGCAGGTCACGCAGGGGTTGATGCCGTTGGTGCGGCGGGCGTGGGCATAACCCTGGCGGAGCTCATGGGTAAACCTGGCTGAGAGTCCTTTCCATCCTTGGGAAGAGAGGAGCTCATGCAGGCAAGGCGCTGGTTCAAGTCTCGGGAACATCACTCACTGAGAAGTAAGCGCAGTCCGGATGATGAAACACCAGCGCACTCACACTGGCTTCGGGGTCCATCATCATCCCTTCAGTCAGTTGTATTCCGATTTCTTCGGGATGGAGGAGCTTCCAGATCCCGGCCTGGTCATCCAGATTTGGACAGGCAGGGTAGCCGAAACTGTACCGCTTGCCGCGGTAACGGGAGGTAAATCGTTGTTGCATGGTCATCCCGGAGGGGTCAGGGAATCCCCATTCTTCGCGGATCCGCCGGTGCAGCCACTCCGCACAGGCTTCGGCCGTCTCGATGGCCAGGGCCTGGACGCCGTGGGACTTGACGTATTCGCCCGCCACTCGGGCGGCGTCCGCTCGCTGGCGGACTCCCTCGCCTGCAGTCACCACAAAAATAGCGATCTGATCGCGCCTTCCCTCGCTTGCCGGCAGGACGTAGTCGCTCAGGCAAAGTCCTCCGTTGCGACGCTGCCGGTTGAAGTGGAAAGAATGGAGAGAATCCGAGCCGCCAGGCGCAAAGAGATGGATGGAATTGCCTTCGCGCTCGGCTTCAAAAAACTGCCAGACGGCTTTGACTTTCATGAAGGTGGAGGCCCCTTGCTTCAACTCTTCCATCCATTCGTTGAGTTCAATGGCTTTGGGATCGCGTTCGACAAGGAGTTTCTCGAAATGGTCTTTGAACCCCATGTGACGGCCATACAGCATGTGCGGGTTGATATAGCCCCACACTTCAGCCAGCTGAGGAATCTCGCGCACTTTTCGGTCCGGGTAAGGCATTTTCGGAACAGGGAGATCCACTCGGACCCTGGATGACCGTTGGGTGGAAATCGGCCCTGCCTCCTCGATCAGTTGCTCCACGGCTACCGCTTCAGTGGTGTGGGTGTGGGCACATAATACTGATTCCCGCTGCGCCGCATCGCACAGTTGATTCATCAGACGCAGCCCGGTCATGGCATCTTTGGCGTAACATACGGCCTTCCCGTAGCTCGGGGCGATCTTCAGCCGGGTGAACTTGTCGGACAGCGCAGCACCTCCCACGAGAAGGGGCACCTCAATCCCGGCCGCCCGCAAGTCGGCAGCCGTAATCACCATCTGCTGCGCACTCTTTACCAGGAGCCCCGACAGACCAATGGCATCCGGGGCATGTTCCCGGTAAGCTCTGATCAACTCTTCCGGCGGCACCTTGATGCCGAGATTAATCACTTCAAAACCGTTGTTGTTGAGGATGATCTCTACCAGGTTCTTGCCGATGTCATGGACATCGCCCTTCACGATAGCCAGCAAAACCCTGGCTTTCCGCTTGACATCCGCTTTTTCCATGAACTGCTCCAGGTAATTGACTGCGGATTTCATGGCCTCGGCGGACTGCAGCACTTCGGCGACAATCAATTCGTTGTTGTTGAAAAGCCGTCCCACCTCAGTCATCCCGGTCATCAGGGGGCCGTTAATGATGTCCAGCGGCGCTGTTCCTTCCTTTCGTTTCAGATCCAGGTCTTCAATCAGGCCATCTTTGCTGCCTTCAATGATGTAGGTGGCCAATCGTTCGTCAAGCGGCAGGTCATTAACCCGGATCTTTTCCTTCTTCACGGCGGTTCGGAAGTGCTCCGCAATGGCGGCGATGTGATACTGGTTGACGGCTGCCTTCTGGGCCTTGCTTTGCTGTCGCCAATCGGCAGGGACGTTGCCGAGCATTTCCCTGCCCGGATGGTCAGCTGGAACTGAGGCAGCCGGACGATTGAAGAGAAGGTCCTCCGCCAGCTGCCTCTCTCTTTCAGGAATGGAGGCAAAGCGTTCCAACTTCTCCGCGTTCACAATGGCGAGGTCAAGTCCTGCCTTGGTGCAGTGGTAAAGGAAGACGGAGTTGATTATTTCCCGAGCATTCGGAGGCAATCCGAAGGAAATATTGGAAATGCCCAGGATGGTTTTCACGTGCGGGATATGTTGCTTGATGAGCCGGATTCCTTCTATTGTCTCGACTGCCCCGCCGATGTAATTCTTATCGCCGGTCGCACAGGGAAACACCAGGGGATCGAAAATGATGTCTTGGGGCCGTATCCCGTACTTCCCGGTCAACAACTGGGAGGATCGCTGGGCAATGGCCAGTTTTCTCTCCCGGGTGAAAGCCTGGGCCTGTACCGGGTCCTCGTCGATGCAACCCACCACCAGTGCTGCCCCGTAAGTCCGGGCCAGGGGGCACACTCTCTCGAATTTCTCCTCACCATCCTCCAGGTTAATCGAGTTGATGATGCTTTTACCCTGGCAGTATGTCAGGGCCAATTCGACGGCACGTGGATCGGTAGTATCAATCATGATGGGGACTTTGATCTTACGAATCAATTTCTCATAGAAAGCGGGGATATCTTTGATCTCGTCCCGGTCGGTGCTCTGGAGACAAACGTCCACGATCTGAGCCCCATTCTTCACCTGGCGGCGAGCGATCTCGGTGGCCTCCTCCCATTTCTCCTCCGACACCAGATTCTTGAAAAGGCGCGAACCGATGACGTTGGTGCGTTCTCCCACCAGCAAGGGACGGTTGCTTTCCTCGGCTTCTACCAGCTCGATGCCTGAGTAGAGGGCCCGCCTGTGCGGGGGATCAGGCCGGCGGGGGCTCTTTCCACCCACCATTTGAACGATGGCCCGGATATGAGCATCTGTCGTCCCGCAGCACCCCCCCACCAGATTGAGCCAGCCGTTGTTGACGAAGCGTTCCAGTTGAAGGGCAAGAGACTCAGGGGTCTCCGGGTATCGGCCCTCTTCGTCCGGAAGCCCGGCATTGGGATAGCAGGAAAGGGGATGGCGGGAGAGCGCATGTAACGTCCGGAGTTGATCCGTCATAAATTCCGGGCCGGTGGCGCAGTTGAGGCCGATAGAAAGCACATTCAGATGCTCCACCGAAGCCCACAGGGCATCGGCACTCTGACCCGCCAGCATGGTTCCCATAGCCTCGATGGTGGCTGAAATCATCAGAGGTATCGCGACTCCCAATTCCCGGCTGAGTTGCTCAATCGCCAGGACTGCGGCTTTAACGTTGCGGGTATCCTGGCAGGTCTCCACCAGGAGAATGTCCACACCGCCTTCTATCAGGGCTCTGGCCTGGTCATAGAAGTTCCGCTGGAGTTGTGCAAAGGTGACGCCCCCTGTGACGGTGATGGCCTTAGTGGTGGGACCTATAGAACCCGCCACAAACCTGGGTTTCGATGCAAGTGTAAATTCGTCCGCTGCCTGCCTGGCCAGTCTTGCTGCAGCGAAATTCAATTCGTGAGCCCGATCCTGCAAGCGGTACTCAGCCAGGACGAGGGCTGTCCCCCCGAACGTGTCGGTTTCGATGATGTCAGCCCCGGCCTTCAAATAGCGCCGGTGGATGTCCAAGACCACGTCCGGTCGAGTGTGAACGAGATGTTCGTTACAGCCTTCCAGGGCCTTGCCCCCAAAATCTTCCGCGGAGAGATTCTTCTCCTGGAGCATGGTGCCCATGGCTCCGTCCAGGACCAGGATCCGCTCCTGCAGAAGTTCTTCAAGCAAGCGCCGCTGTTCGGTCAAATCTCTCATAATTTCTCAGATCTTACGGCGCTCTCTGCGGCTCTATGATCCGCAAATGAAGAACCTGGCAGGCCGAACACGGAATTTGGCCCCCTATAAGCTGTTCTTCAAAAGAGACGCTCATCCAAAAGCCTGTAGCCTGGGGTATGCACACCAGCTTTGGAATTTAGGTTATCTATTGTAACAACACAGCAGCGGTATGTCAGCCGAGAAATCCGGCACCTGGGATGGGTCGGGAGACAGTTAGAGGCCGACCGTCTTTGGGATAGACTCGATGAAAAAGCGGCATTACGGGGGTCGAACTCTTTGAGGTCGACAAGGGGACATCAGGCAGATCGGCCTCGCAGGGTGACGGGGGTCACCCTGCGAGGTTTCAAATGTCTCTGTCACCAGATGGAAATCCGAACCTCCTCATTTGCGGACTTGACGTAGACCACATCCCCGGCAGGTTGCCATTCCAGGCAGGCTACCAGGTCGCCCACCGTGGGGTGCGGTTTGTCAATGGCCTCCATGAGGCGATCTGCAGTCTCCAGTGGAATCTTCAGGCGGACATGATCGGTAGGGTCATCAACAATTACCAGCAGGAAATTGCCCTGCTTGGAGATGCGGACCTTCTCATTCCGCTTGTCCACCTCGACCAGGGTGCAGTCAGGCAGATCGTGCAACTGCCGGAGGATTTCCGCGACAGCCGGACGGAACTCCAGGAACTCCTCAACCTGCTCATCCTTGGGGAGAGGCAAGTCAATGAAGTTTCCAACTAAATGGCCCAGGGCAATGGGCACGGGTATCCATAAGTTGGTGTCCGAATCTTTCACCCTCACAATGGCGACTCCAGCGTGAACTGCATACCCCACCAGGAGCAAAGAGCCGATTAAGAAGCCGAGCAAGACATTCTTGAGTGTCATAGCGGACCTCAGTCAATCCAGAGTCTAACCTGGGTGTGGGTTTCATTAACGGTCAGGATGTCGCCGATATTCTTTTCCTTCATGGCAGCAATGGCCGCCTTCAGATTGAGTTCTTCGCCCGGGCCCGAGAGCAACGCATCCACTACGCCGACCGGCATCTTGATATCCACCTTCTCCGCATTGCCGGTGTGGCTCACTTTGACCAGGACGAAATCACCCTGCCTGCTGATCCGGACCGTCTCGTCCTTTTTCTCTACTGTCACAAATTCCGCATTTCCTGCTTTTTTCAACTCATCCCAAAGTTGCCGCATTTCGGCCACCGAGAAGTCCTGGTGGTCCAGCTTCAGCCGCCCCTCCTTGATTTTCTGGTCTTTTACCATATTCAGGGCCACATCGACCATAGACACCGGCAGATTGACTTTGACGGTTCCCGGGTCATCGCTCTTCTCCAGGACCTCCAGGTGCATCCACGGCCCCTTGGATAGGGTTTGGGCAAAGGCATTTGCACAAACAACTAAG
>JBGPHY010000327.1:0-6591 GCA_041484625.1 Terriglobia bacterium
AAGGTCTCCAGACCTTGTTACTGCCCAGGAGGAAATCTCAGGAACCTTGTTCGCTTTAAAAACAATGCTCATCGCCAAACTCTCTCTCAAAACTTGTGTAGATACCAATGGTTTGGAAGAGGGGGTGTCGAAGGGTGTGATGCTTTACCTCTTCCCATGCAATTGGCCTGTTCTCCGACGGTACTCTTGCCTTAAACTAGTTCCACAGAGCAGAACCGGCGAGGTCCAAGCGTGTATCCTTTCAATTGGTTGTCACTTTTGGCCAGTATTCTTCTTCTTGCGTCCGAAAGTCACGGACAATTCGTCGAACATACCATCTCGACGGACCTGAAAGGCGGATACCAGGTTGTGGCAGTTGACCTGAACCAGGACCACAAGCCCGATCTTATCGCGGTTTCAAGCGATCTAACGGAACTGGTCTGGTATGAGAATCCCACCTGGGAGAGGCATGTCATCGCGAGAGACCTCGTGCACATGATTAACGTGGCTGCCTGGGATACGGATGGAGACGGTATTCCGGAGCTTGCCCTCGCGTCTGAGTTTGACAGCAGCCCAAAACAGAGCGCCGGGGTCGTTTCAATTCTCCACCACAACGGGGATCCGAGACAGCTCTGGACTGTGAAGGAAATCGATCGCCTTCCCACTGCGCACCGGCTTCGTTGGGCAGACATCGATGCCAGCGGGCACAAAGTTCTAATCAACGCACCGCTAACCGGAGCACGGGCAAGCGCACCGGACTACAGGGATGGGGTGCCGTTAGTGTTCTACCGACCGGGGGATTGGAAGCGCCGACTCATCAGCGACAAAGAGCAGGGGGTTATGCACGGTCTATTGATCTTCGATTGGGATGGAAACGGGCGCGAGGATGTTTTGACTGGTAGCTTTCTGGGCATCCATCTTCACCGCTTTGATTCCAACGGCGCTTGGGCCAGAACAAAACTCACCGAGGGGGATCCGGCTCCTTACCCGAAAGGCGGCACCAGCGATTTGGCGGTGGGCCATCTGCAACAAGAGCGATTTCTCGCCGGGATAGAGCCCTGGCACGGGCATCAGGTTACAGTCTATCGAAACAGCCAGGGTCAGTGGCAAAGAAATGTGATTGACAAAAGTCTGGTGGATGGCCATTCCATTTTGGCGGTTGATCTGGATGCTGACGGGCGTGACGAAATTGTTGCGGGAATGCGTGGAGGTGAAAAAAGGGTGTATATCTATCGGTGTAGCGATCAGCACGGCCAAGTCTGGGAACGCGGTGAAATCGATGGCGGAGACATGGCGGCTGCTAGTTGTGTTGCTTCAGACCTTAATGGCGACGGGAAACTTGATATCGCCTGTATCGGTTCGGCAACCCATAACTTGAAATGGTACGAAAATGCAAACACAGTTCCCCCACGAACACCCGTTCCTCAGGGGCCACAATGAGAAGCTTGGCCATAAGCAACAGGCGCTGAAGCCTCAGCTTGGATGCAGCCGCGAGACAAGCTCCCACCGAAGCACGCTACGGGAAGAATAGATCGGATCAAAATTACCCACGCCTCGAATACATAGGGTTGTAACTTAGACCCGGCTGCTCCCACCTCTCGATTTCCGACTAGGGAGACCCTTGTCCTGCACTCCACCTGAAGTGAAGTGACTCACTTTATATGTAACCGGCCACGGGGGTACTTTCGTCTCAAGAATCATTCAGCTTAAAGAGGGGGTCCTCACAGTTGGAGTACAGACTTAATCTCTGGAAACAGGAGAAACTAAATGAAAGTCAGAATCGCAGGGATTATCTTGTCTTTGCTGTTTCTTCTTTGCGGATACGCTCTTCCCCAAGACGGGAAGCCCAATTTCTCCGGCAGTTGGACTCTCGACAGGGAAAAGAGCGATCTGGGCAACTTCGGTGGCGAGGCCCAACGTCCTTCTGAAAGAAAGGGCGGAAATCCGTCGGAAAGGGGTGGATCTCGCATGGGGGGGCCTGGCATGGGTCGGACTCCTATGTCGTTGGTGATCGAGCACGAGGAACCACGGATTGTCATCAAACGCAAGATGATCGTAGAGGGTGAAGAACGGGTCCAGGAGTTGAATTACACGACCGATGGTAAGTCCAATACAAACGAGGGATTTCGCGGAATGCAGGTCGAATCCAAGACCCACTGGGAAAAGGATCGACTTGTCACCAAGTCTTCCATGGAGACCCCGAGGGGGCCGATGGAAATCACCGAAGTCCGCAGCCTCTCAGACAACGGTGCGACTTTGACGGTCGAAGTCACCACCAAAGGGGGGCCGAGAGAAGGCACACGGAAACTGGTTTATAAAAAGGAACCATTATGAAAGTGAGCTTTGTTTACCGGCTTCTTGCCACCCTCGTCGTTTTGCTACTGCCCAGGATGTATCTGCTGGCTGACAACGAAGGGGTGACACTTCGGGGGACTGTTAAGACCGACAGGAACAAGTTGCAGCAGGGCGTCACTATCACCGCGGTCCAACTGGAGACGCAAGCTGAGCGGCAAACAGTCACAGACAAAGCCGGAACATACGCTCTTTCAAACCTACTTTCAGGCAAATACCGCATCGAAGCCAAGCTGACGGGATTTCAGACAAATCACAGGGAAATTGGCCTCACGTCCAAAGACGCCAGGATGGATTTTGTCCTGAATCCCTCCCCTTCTGGCCCTTCTCCGAATGGTTCTCCTGGCAACCGGGGGGCAGCGGGGGGCCGATCCTCTCGACGGGGAGGATTCCAAACCCTGACATTGCAGGGCTCTGACAGCCTGGATGCTTCTAAGGGCGGCCTTCCTGGCGGTCAGGCGGCGACAGGGGACAACAACCCGGCAGTCTCCGGCGCGTCCGGGGAAACCCACAATGGGGACACGTTACTCATCCAAGGATCCATTAGTTCGGGTACTCAACCTCCTCCATTTGGTCCCGGAGGAGACATGACGGAAGAGCAAGTTCAAGAATTCCGAGACCGCATGCGGGAGCGGTACAGCCGG
Organism: Terriglobia bacterium; assembly: GCA_041484625.1. Taxonomy (GTDB): domain Bacteria; phylum Acidobacteriota; class Terriglobia; order Versatilivoradales; family Versatilivoraceae; genus JBGPHY01. Next base: position 2,976 of record JBGPHY010000327.1, read on the forward strand.
GGAGAAATAAGCGGACCGGGCGGGGGGCCGTCGGGTCGAGGCCCTGGCGGAGGCTTTGGCGGTGGCTCTCCATCGGGACCAGGCGGGTTCCCTCCCATGATGGGGGGGGGGACGGGATTCGGAGGCCCGGGAGGCTTTGGCGGTCCAGGGGGTGGCTTTGGGAGAATGGGAGCCAATCGCATCCGCGGATCGCTCTTTGAGAGCTATCACAACTCTGTCTTTGATGCGCGCCAGTTTTCCTTCTCTGGTTTGGAGCAACCGAAGGCGTCATACTCTCAGAACAACTTTGGCGCCTCTCTCGGGGGACCCTTTTCGATCCCCAAGGTTTACGATGGAAAGGACCGGAGTTCCTTCTTCATTAACTATCAAGGGTCACGAAGCCGAGCTCCTTCAGATACAACAGTCACCGTGCCAACCGTACTAGAACGCAACGGCGATTTCTCCCAGACCGTAGTTCGGAGTGGTGCGACGACTCAGTCTGTAAGCATCTACGATTCTGCTACCCCAGGCGGCGCAAGGCCGGACAGGCAATTTCCCAACAACGTCATTCCTGCCGACCGCATCAGCCCCACAGCCCGCGGGTTGCTCGATTTCATTCCCTTGCCAAATTTGCCAGGGAGTGTTCTCAATTATCGCCTGCTGGAAACGCTTCCTACAAACTCAGACAGGATTATGACGCGCTTCGCCTACCGTTTAGGTCCCAAAGACAATCTTGCGTTGAATTACTCTTTACAGCAACGCGGGTCAGAAACAACACAGTTCTTCCCCGGGTTTCTGACAACACAGGATACTCGTGGGCAAAACGCCCGACTGAGTCTCACCCACAACTTCAGCAATCGGCTGATTAACAATACCAGTTACAGTTTTAACCGCATGCGTACCAACTCCCTGAACCAGTATGCGTTTGTCCGGGACGTAGCAGGCGAACTCGGGATAGCTGGGGTTTCTGAAGATCCTCTCAATTATGGTGTGCCTACAATTCGATTTGCGAACTACGCAGCATTGCAGGACAGCAATCCTGTACTGAGACGTGACCAGACCAGTCATGTCGGCAATACACTGACCTACATCAAGAACAAGCACACCTTTCGCGGTGGTTTCGAGTACCGGCGAGTTCAGCTAAATAACCGCAGTGATCCCAACGCCCGGGGCACTTTTGCTTTCAACGGTTCTCTGACCAGCGCCCTGGACTCGTCTGGAAAAATCATCCCCGGCACGGGCTATGATCTGGCTGATTTCCTGTTAGGATTTCCTCAATCTACCTCCATCCGCTACGGGACGAGCAACACCTATTTTCGGGGCAATGTTTACAATTCTTTTGTGCAAGACAACTGGAAAATATCCTCCCAGCTTACGCTGAATGTCGGGCTTCGCTATGAACTGGCGACTCCCTTAATCGAGAAAGAGGACCGTATTGCCAACCTGGATGTGGCCCCCAACTTTACGGGTGTAGGCGTGGTACTCCCCGACGCTGAAGGGCCATACAGCGGCCAGTTTCCGCGAGCGTTGATTGATCCGGATCGAAACAACTTTGCTCCCAGGATTGGGATCGCCTGGAAACCGTTCCGTCAGCGTAGCACCGTGGTCAGAAGCGGATACGGGATCTTCTACAACGCCTCCATTTACAATCAGCTCTACTCTCAACTGTCGAGTCAGCCGCCATTTGCCTTCAGTAACACATTAATTACCAGCCTCAACCGAGTCCTGACCCTCAATGATGGATTTCCTGAACCGTCACCGGGGACTGTTACCAACAGTTACGCAGTTGATCGACACCTGCGTGTTGGCTATGTTCAGTTATGGAACCTGGATGTTCAGCACCAACTCCGTCCTAACCTGGTCCTGACAATCTCATACAACGGTTCTAAAGGGACTCGGCTGGACCTGCTCCGTTCACCCAATCGAAGGCCGACCCTCTCTCAAGGGACCCCCCCCAGCCGGGACATCACTAATGCCCAAGAGTTTCTGTATGAGACCTCTGGGGCGTCTTCCATTTATCACTCACTCACCATCCGCCTCCAAAGGCGCTTTACCTCCGGGTTGGCCATCAATGGAAGCTATATCTACGGCAAATCCATTGACAACGCTTCCAGCATCGGTGGCGGACAGCAGACCGTAGCTCTCATAGATAACAACCTGCGGGCTGAGCGAGGCCTCTCCACCTTTGACATGCGCCAGCAAGCAACGATCATGGCCAATTACGAGCTTCCCTTCGGGGAACAGAAGCGTTTCTTCTCTCAGGGAGGTGCAACTGCGAAAGTACTTGGGGGGTGGTCCTTAATGGGTATCGTAACTCTGCAATCCGGCACTCCCTACACTGCCAGAATTGCGGGAAGTTCCACCTTCAATAGTGGAATTACCACCAACCAATCGGAAAGAGCAGACGCCACCGGTTTGCCGGTTCTTCTGGCCTCCTCCGAAAGGTCTGTCGACCAATTCTTCAATACGGAGGCCTTTGCCATTCCTGTGGCTGGCTACTTTGGGGATGCGGGCCGAAACACGATCACTGGGCCTGGGACCTTGAACATCAATATGACGTTGACCAAGGTGATTCGACTGACCAGTGACGGGAAAAGGCTGGAGTTTCGCACGCAGGCCACCAATGTCCTCAATACGCCCAACTTCTCCGGGTTGGGGACTGTGGTTGACGCTCCTGACTTTGGGCGGTTGACTAGTGCTAAGCAGATGCGGCAGCTGGAGTTTACCTTGCGGTTCAATTTTTAGTGGAATGGCGGAGGGTAAGGATCGAATCCTCTGAATATCAGACTATGTTGAAGCTCAAGATACTATTCGTTGTGATTCTTGTCCTGGTCGATCTTCCGGCCGGAAGCATGCTTTCTCAAAGTGACGACTCGCCCGGGAGCCTGGACAGTGTCTATACGTTTCGGGTTTACCAGGATCTGGTGCTGCTCGATGTGGTTGTCACGGATAGGAAGGGAACCCCGATCAAAAACCTGACACGGGACAACTTCACCATCCTTGAAGATGATGTGTCTCAAAAAATCAGCACCTTCGATTATGAAGACCTCTCCACGGCGCTGGGTCCCGCAACAGAGACATCCACACCTGCTGAGCATCCCGCTGAGTTCATCAATCTTACCAAGAGCCCCCTGGAGCAGATTCCAAGGAAACAGTTTCAACATCGCCGACTGTTGATCCTTTTCTTTGATCTTAGCTCCATGCCCGTGGAGGACCTGATTCAAGCCCAAAAGACTGCCCTGAACTACGTTGAAAAACAACTTACACCAGCGGATTTGGTTGCGGTGGTGGCCAATGCCTCTTCACTGAATCTGTTGCAGAATTTCACCAACGATCCAGCGGCCTTGACCCAGGCATTGCAGAAACTCTCTATCGGGGATTCGGCCAGTCTGGCAGAACTCGGGACTACAAACTCCGACGACACTACCACGACGGATGTTTCCGACGCCTACACTGCAGACGAGACTCAATACAATATCTTTAACACCGACCGCAAGCTTTCCGCTATTGAGTCTGTAGGAAAGATGTTTCGTTATCTGCCTGAGAAAAAATTTCTGATCCACTTTTCCAGCGGTATCTCAACTACGGGCGTGGAGAACCAGGCGCAGATCAGATCCACAGTCAACACTCTGAACCA
>JBGPHY010000328.1:0-6591 GCA_041484625.1 Terriglobia bacterium
CAACGAAATGTTTCAAATGAACGATGTGATCTCGACCTTGAATGGAACCACGGGAACGGGATGGCTCAATATTTTCTCCGACGAGCCCATCGATGCATTTGCCACAGTGATCCTGAATTCGACCAACGATCCCGTCATCCAACTGCCTATCCATTCCCAAATGAACAAGCCGAGCGCGTTTACAGTAGGACAGGCCTCCATGGGCATGCACAACCGCTTGTTCATTCAATCCTCGGTGAAATCGGGAACGTTTGAGTCTTCGCTGATTGTGGTCAATATGAGCCCGAGCGGGGGTGAATTTACCATCGAGATCTATGATCGTTCCGGCCGATTGATATCCTCGAAGACTGCGACCGTTAATGGATACGGCATGTATGTGGACGACGACATTCGCAGTTCAGCGCCTGGTTCCTACGGTCAGATTATCATCGAACCGAGTGGCTCTCTTCTTCTGATGGCCAACTCGCTGGTCGTGAGTGCGGACGGAACAGCAGGATTTTTCCCTGCCGTAGCTATGCCGGCAGCCAACATGATGCAAATGGCCGGCGAATGGCAGGGTTCGTTGACCGGAACGCTCATCAACGCTCAGGTCACAATGACGCTGTTTCAGGAAAAAGGGATGATGTACGGCTCGCTTACGCTCACGGGGGGTACGTTTCCCATCCCGGGAACGACTATGACTTTCAGCGGCGAGATGGATCCCACAACCAACGGCTTCATGCTTCTGGCCCATGGCACGTCACCGTTGTTCAACCTTTCCCTGTATATGCCTTCATTTTCAGGAATGCCCATGGGGGGCATGCAGGGGCAGGGGATGCAAATGCAGGGGAAGATGCTTTACTTGGATGAGCAGAACCGGAAAGATGTCGGAACTTTCACCATGACCCGGATGGGTCACGTCTATCAGAACTGAGACCAGTAAATCTCCACAGTGACCGTCGAAGGTCCCATGGTGGAGCGAACCATGAAAATCACGAACGTCAAGTTGTACACCATCCGCGCCGACAACACAGGCGAGCGGGGAGCCGCGGCTGGGGAAGCTCAGTATTGGAGGGGGCTGGCAGGCCAACACGTTGATCCCCATCCCACTGCGGGCTGGACCATGTAACCGTCTTATTGCGCCGGATAGGAAGAAGTAAGGGGAGAAATCAACCTAACCGCAAGATTCCCGGGCTGGATGAACTTTTGGCAAGGGACAGGTGCTGTGAATTCAAAAGGTTATGCAACTCAGAGAATTCTTGTGCAGGACAGCACGAACTTCCCCTTGGATCAGCTGGTCGCACAACATCAGGTCGCCGATTTTGACCAACTCGGCGGCCGTGATGGGGAGCAGTTCGGGATGCCCCGGTCCCGCACTCACCCTGTAGACTTTACCGGTTCTGGCCATGGGACTCCTTGCAGCGCCCCCTACACGAGCCCCCGACTGACGATCACTAGGATCACCAGCAGCACGATCCCGCTACCAAACGTGTACCAGATCAACTTTCGTTCGATCGGAAGCAGCGGTTCGTACTCGCTTTTCATCTTTTGCAGCTCTTCCGCCAAAAGTGGTTCGGGCATAAGTCATCCTTTCACGACCGGCGGCAGAACTCCGTGGAAGAACAACCACGAGATCAGCAGACCGACCCAGATAATGAATCCAAACAGGCACAGCACATACACTGCAGCCAGCTTAGCGATACCTTCCTGCCATAGCTTGCGGAAGTTGGACAATATTCCAATGGCAAAGAAGGTCATCACGAAGAGGATGGAGCGGAACACACTCGCTTGCGCCATGGATGCTTTGATCTTTGGCACGAGGCCTGGAGAAGCAAGCCCGATGGCGAGCACAATGCAGAATGTGGCGACATATCCGAGGATGAACTTGGGGAATCGCTCCCAAATCTGCCTGGCCCGCACCTTCTCGCCTTTGCGGTGCTCAATCTTAGCCGACCACACCCAAGCTAAAACAAATGCCCACACTCCGATGAAGACATCGATGAACACCTTAACCGTGGTGCTGACCCCCATGATCCAGCCGGGCTGGAAGTTCACTCCGGAAGTAGCCAGTACTTTCGCCCGAATCAGCGAATCAGCGATGGCACCGCTGGCGACGGCTGCGCCATCGGTTTTCACCGCCAGCCCCATCCAGGCCCCCGCGACCAGGGGCTGCCTATAGAGATAATGCTGGGCCGCCAAGGGCAACACTATCAGTTCGACCACAGCGAAAATCACAACCAGCGACGAAACCATGATCGGTACGACCGGACGTGCCTTGATGGCGCTGCCGGTGGCGATGGCAGCGGACACTCCGCAGATTGATATACCGGAGGCCAAGGGTGCGGCCCATTCACGGCTGAAGCCGAAGTAGCGGCGCGAGATGAAATACACAATCGGCCAGAAAATGAGGTAAGCCCCAATGATCGCGCAAGCGCCAAGGAACATGATTGAGGTTGCTAGCTGCCGCTGCTCCAGCGCGGCAATTCCTAGAAATCCGCCGAGGATCACGATAGCTGTCTTGATGTAAAGCTCAGGTCGGATTGCTTCTTTGAGAGCGCTACAGATTCGCGAAGAACAATTCCCGATCAGTAGACCGGCCAGCAAGGCAATGATGAATCCAGCCTCGTTGGTCAGATTGAGGGACCATCCAATTTTCAGAGACTGCCTCTTGTCAGGTGTGGCCGCGATGTAGGCCCAACTCCCAAGGAACCAACAGGCATAGCTGAGAGCAAATAGTGCCGTAAAACCCGTGGCAAAGCGCTTCAAGTCAGCCCGGAGCGCTCTTGCGCCGGCCAGCAGGACCAACAGCAGGAAGATATAAGTGCCAACCAGGGAGATCAGTGCCGGCAGGCTCGCATAATACTTGGAGGCTGGGGCCAGGGCTTTGTTGGGTGTGGTCCATACCGAGGTGGTCACCGCCCAGCCCAGCAGGTCAGCACCAAACAATAAGCACAATGAGAGTGCGAATACAAGCAGACCGATGCACACTGCCAGCCAATCCTCGCTCATTCCAGGCCGTGCGGGCGGTGTGGCAGTCGCAGGCGGGGAAGGTGGTGCATGTTTGACTGGTGCTTCAATCGAAGTTGTCATTTCTTACCTCGAAGTTGGACGAGTACGGTCGCCCAATCTCAGTACCGTCTCTACCGGAATGGGCAGTACCCGTAGGGTCGAAGCAAAACTACAGGAACGAGCAGGATCGGACCGCTTCACACACTTGCTGTCCAGTGATACGGAGTGGGTAGGAACCCTCTTCCCTTTATTCAATACCGCTACCTTCCCGTCTTCACAAAGCGTGGTGTGAACGGGTTACGGGCAGCCGTTTCATGTTACTGTTCATATAGTACCATCAAAATATAAAGTCAAGCCTAAAACCGAGAACTGGGGCCTTGAGATCATTAACTGAGGTGTGAAGGCGGGTTTCATCTGTTTGCTCCTTCCTTGCGGTAGCGAGTGGTCCTCTCGAGTACTTCTTGAGGACTATGAACCAGCCAGAACCTTGGTGTTGGCCTCAGGCTGCTCGATACGGTACCGCTGAAGGAGATCGAGATAGTCATCGAGTGTGCTTCCAGTGCCTCTCCACTTGGGGCTGGCACTGCGATAGCCGGAATTGAGCAGACTATCGCGCTCTCGCAATCCGCAGAGACGGCAGGCGGCAATGGAATTGATGGGACTTGCCGGACGACCGATGAGAGGCCCAGGCGACAATCTGGATAAAGCGGAAAGGCGTGCGCTTCGGGCGCTGCTTTCCGAAATCGGTCTAATAAATTGAACCAGGGAGGTGAATCATGGCTTACGTCATTGTCGATCCCTGGACCCAGGACGCCCTTTGCGTTGATGCTATGAGCGATTGTTTGGCGCCGCAGGCAGCAGGTGGGATGATTGGGGAGCTTCGCATCGGACCTAGAATACATCCGTAGCGATAGGAAGCGTCCTTCTAGGGGGACGGCTCTTAAAGAATGCCGATGACGTCGGCCGCAGAGGTGTCATTCCGCGGCCTTGGAGACCTTGTCTCGCCGTATCTCAGCCAGCCAGGAGTTGACCAGTTCCAGGTTTGCCCGTGCCACCGCGGCCATAGTGGGATTCTGGCATGAAACGAAGCACTCCCACGCCTCCCGAAAGCAGGTCGCCGCTTTGGGCAGACTCTCAGCCGGCTCGGAATCAGCCTGCCTCATATAGGCGTGCCCTCGATTGAACTGTGTTACCCCATAGTCGCACGGTCTCTCGGCGCGATTGCGAACTTCCAACGCCTTACCGAAGTGGGCCAATGCGCGACGGAGGTTCCGCCGGACTTCATCCCCGGAGCCGGGTAACGACAGATAGGCGTTTCCAAGGTTGTTGTGCAACGCAGCGTACTGCGCGGGGAACGAGGCACGGTTCAAGATCCGGAGCGCCTGGAAATAGCACTCGATGGCTGCCCGCCCGTTGGCCGGCCGGTCTCCACAAGAAAGCTCCCGATAGGCCGATCCGAGATTCTGCAACGTGACTGCATGCCGGATGGGATCCTTTTCCTTTGTTCTTACTTCGAGGGCACGGCGGAAGTGCGCGATCGCCGATTGCCACTTCGCAGGTGCTCCGGACTCTGGCAAATCGCAGTATGCCGTTCCGAGGTTGTATTCTTCTCTTGCCCAGTCCTCCAGGAGCCCGAGTCTCCGGTAGATCTCAGCCGCCTCCCCGTGAAACGGCATAGCCGCCGCAGCCTGTCGGTCACTCAAGTAAGCGTTTCCGAGAGAATCGAGGTATCTCGCCCGGACAGCCATAGGACCGGCTGGGCCGACCAGAGAAATCGCGTGCTCAAGGTATGAGATCGCCACCCGGATGCTCACAAGACGGTGGGAGCCGCAAGCACCGCTGTAACAGATCCCAAGCTGGTGGTGCAGTTCGGGGTTGGCAGGCTGGTCGAGCAGCAATCCTTCCAGGGCCGAGATGGCCTCCTCGCAATGCCCTCCGCGGCAATGCTGCCCAACGATCCGTAACTTGTCAACCCTTTCCCTCATGATGGTCCTGAAGAGTTTTTCTCCTCGATGGGCATGGGTCTAAAACAAGCCACTATTCGAGAGGAACCGCTGCCAACTGTACACTACATCTAATCTCTGTGCAAATACCCATGACCATAATTCCTCGATCTTGCACGTGAGAGTCTCGGGGAACAGCAGGACTGCTTGGCGGGTTCTTGGGTTCGATCCTCGTGCTCGCTTTGGCGGTTCCGACCCTGATGATTGACAGACGCAGAAGCCCCCACGATGTGTTAGCCCCCGTGGCCACGATTTGTGGCCAATGCCGTTGACCACGGCTGGGAAAAGTCAGCATCGACAAGGCTCAGGAGGCTTTGGGACGTGAGCAAGATTCGGTGCGGGGGGCTCCAGGTGATTGTGCTCGGCCTACTGGATCACCCAAGCCAGACGCTCAAGTCCGGCAGGACTTGCTGTGTCGCATGACGGGCTACAACGTTGCTGTTTGCGTTAAGAAAGGCCAGGTGTATGTGGCTTCACTCAACAGGGAAGTGATTGGCCCGTTCGTTCGTCGTGGAACTGTGCAGGTTTTGGAACAAATGAGGCAGAGTGAGCGGGATGTCCTGGCATTCCTCGACGCGCGTGGACAGAATGAAAACAGCGCACTGAACGGCAGGCGGGGAGTCCACATCGTTGGTAGTCCGCAGAAGTACCTCGAATCTGGCACCGCACCGCGACCGAAATCGTCCTGAAAGCTGTCAAGCAAGCGTTCGATTCCGTGGGGAGGATGCAACGAAGTGGACAATATCCCTGAAACAATTCTGCTGAAACGGCATCCCTGGGATTTAGCCAGCGGATGCAGCAACTAGCGACGCTTCTTGGAGCCGGTCAAGGGCTGGACAAAACTTCTGCAGGTCATCGTGTAAGGAAGCATTCTGCTCAGGTTAGTGTTAGAAGGTTTTACTCGTTTGCGGCCGCCAATTCAGGCTGCATCTTGATTGCAGTCTTGACGGAGTTGGAGATCAGGCAATTCCGTTCTGCCTTCTCCAGGATTCGGCCTGCGCGCTGCAAATCCTGGCTGTTGCGGATAACAACCTTTGGCTGAAGCAAGATCTCCATGATTTGAAAGCCCACCCCTTCGACTTTATCGAGCTTTCCTTGAGCTTTGCAGGAAAATTCGAGAAACTCGAGCTTTGACATCTCGGCAATCGCCAGGAACGTGGTCATGAAGCAGGCGTTTACTGAAGCGACGAAATAGTGTTCGGGAGACCAGACTCCCTCGTGGCCGTTGAATTCCGGGGGAGTGGCAACTTCAAGGTTTTTCAGCCCAGGGGCTTTGAGTTCACCCTTTTTCCCCCCCGTCCACCTTACTTCTGTCTCGTAGAGATACGGCAATGTTTGTGGCATTTGAGAAACTCCTTTTCCTTGCAAGATTGTCAGGAAGTCTCTCCTGACGACAAACTGACCCATCCAATTAGATAGCTATTTGTTGAATAAGGTTCAGACTTCTAGCGGTTCTCATCTCATGACTTTGGCCACCAGCCGTCAAAAAAAAAGAATCTCTCATGAACTCTGGGAATCTGTAGAAGCGAAAGGAAGACTGGCTTTCCTGCCGAAAACCCTACCCATGGCACGATTATCCTCCAATTGGTTTGTCAGTGCC
>JBGPHY010000329.1:0-6583 GCA_041484625.1 Terriglobia bacterium
CAGGGCTGGAGCGATTTCTAAATGATCCATCGTCAGTTCGGTGATGGGAAGCGAGTGAAAGGGGACTCCACTAGGTGAGCCAAGCGCAGGTCGGTGCAGCAAAAGAGACACGGTCTCATTTCGCACCTCTTTTTCACGGATTCTTGTCGTGCTCGCCCACGGTCATATCAACCATGATTATCTTGGCTGGCGCAATCCCCACCGGGCGACCTCGGAAGAATAGGAGTGGTCGCCGATTCTACCGGCCATCCGGTCATTTGAATGGTGGGCGCGTTCAAATTGTTTGCTCTTGAACGCCATGCCCTGTGAGATGAAGCATACCCAGTCAAACCCAAGCATCCTCCAATTGTCGAAGCTCATTCACAGCATCCATCACGATTACCTTGGGAATACCGAAGTGATCTTCCACTGCTTGCCCTATTTCATTTCGACTATTTAGGACGTGGATCCTTGCTTCACTTGCCTGGGATTCAATGAGCGTCAGATTGTGAAGGACAACAGACCGGTCAGGAAAGAAGCGGGTGAGCAACAAGGCGTTCAGGAAAGTGGCACTGTCCCTGAAAGAATCTGCGATGACCTGGTCAAAATCTTCAATGTGCCTTGGCTGGGGCTTAGCTAAGTACCCATGCTTCTTGACGCCATCACGATACAATTCAAGGCAGGAACATGCGCTGGCATCTTGGGGCTTCAAGAGATAACGATCACGGCCGAGTGTAATGAAGTATTCCTCCGCCAAGTCTCGGGGAAGAGGGGCCAGAAAGGGAGCGGCATATCCGACGTCGACCAGAAACTCCCGTCCCTCGATGCTCACCATGCTTACCAGATGTACGTCAGGATTGGTCATATCCGCACCACATAACTTTACCGAGTATCCGAGGTTCGCGAGCAGCAGGTAGAAGTAGTAATTATTCGAATAACAGGTTCCACCGAAATGATATCGTTCCACTCCATTCAGGTAGGTGATGAGGTCTGGAATGTTCCGCAACCCCATGAGCTTTCGATAGTAAATCTTGGACACATTTTCGAATGGCACGCGCATCATGTGTGCTGCGACCAATTCTGTCAAGGCGTCGAAACCAGGTGCCTTTTGAGAACTCCCAATAGGTCGAGGTAGCGCAGAAGAACGCCGTGGTCTATATGCCGGAATGACGGGTTTTCTAGATGGAGTGAGGGATGCTGCATGGTAACAAGAAGGGAGTAGTAAGGCCATGCATGGAATGTCAAATGTGCGTTTGGTTGCGGCAGCTTCTACGGTTCCATGGCGTCAGGCCTGCGTGGCTTTTCCGCCGGGCGGCTGTGTTAATCGCCTAAACTCTCGGCGTTTCACAGGGGCTCTTGCTCACTCCGTGCACTTTGTCTCGACCGGAAATGCGGGAACGGAATCCATGGGCAGTTCGCGGTATCCTACTCGAAGCTGGACAGGAATTGCCCATTTCCTCAAAGTCTGACGGATCTTCTCGATCGCCAGGGCCGTCCCAAACGGTGGTGCATCATTGATAATCATTCCGACCAAGCTCCCGTGGTCAGTAAACAGGCCCCCACCCGAATGACCGGCGCTCAGTACCGTGGACTGGAATATGATTCGATCGGCGCCGACCTGCACGATCGCATCAGGCAGAGCGGGTAAGACCCACGAGATTCCATTTGGATTACCGACCGGGTACACCGGAGTCCCGTGCTTGACTGTATTCATGCCCGGTGTGGGCAGTAGCCGCAACTCGGAGCAAACATCCAGGGCCCGCTTGTCAACGTCCGGAACACCAAGACTCGCAATTGAACATCGTCATTCCCGGGCGACTTATCCCATTCAAGTCGCAGGGCCTTACCTGAAGCGTGTTCAAACTCCGCGTAAGACTCGGTAAAAGACACAATTTGCAGTAAGGTAGCGCTTACCTCTTTGATATAAATGCCCTCGCAACGATCACCACGCATGCGGTATCCGTGCGGATTGTCCGTGATCTGTCGGAGGGACGGGTCACAGAAGTTCTGTTGGCCCATTGCCGGATCAGCAGGGAAGACCCCGCAGAGCAGAGCAATGAAAGATGAAATCATGGAACTACAATGGCCCAGAAGTAGCGAACGCATGATCTTTTTGGGGCACGAACCTGAGGGAAAAAATGCGGCCGAGACTCAAGCCAAGAACTCCATGCAAAATCAAAACGGCTTTGCTCAGGCACCTCGCGCTGCTGCCCTGCGTACTATCGGCAGACTGCGCAACGATCAAACCCGGCAGCTCATCGAGCTCTTATGCAGAGGACGCGTCCAGGACGTAGCTGGAGTCGCAAATCTATGGAACGTGTCGGAGTCCGGACGATAGACTCCAAAGCTCCCTTTCAGACCGCTGTCCTGCAGGATTCGGGCACCCACTGCCCGCAAATCGCTCCCTTCGGGGACATTAATCTCGTAAGGGCGATCAAATCGCACTTTCCACGGTGATATCCCATCCTCCAAGGCGGCGGGATGGTTGAAGAAAAAGGAACTAATTCCGTACATGAAAAGCCACGGCAACAAGAACAGTGCCAGGTAGAGATGGGTGCGTTGGATAAAAAGGTTAAGAGTTATCATCTTTGGTTAGGCCGGTAGAGGGAACGACGCCGCTAGGCTTCTCCAGCGGAGCCGGGATTCTCTAAGGATCAAATCGCGACCAAAAAGAACCCCAACAGAGTGATTCCTGCCAGCAAACAAAACGCACCCCACTTCCGCGTCGTTCGCACCTCCCACCACATCCAGAGTCCGGATAGTCCCCAGAATACCATGGCGACAATCACCAGGTCTACGCAGAAAGCCCAAATGTCATCATTGAAGTAGTCGTGCTCATAGCCGCGGCGTCGGTGCATTTGTTCCAGGAAAGCGTGTGTGCGAAAGACTTGCCGCTCGATGACTAGTTTGTGATCATTTGGGGTGTAAGTGATGCGTCGCGGCGAAATTGGGTCGTGCCGAAAAATCCTCAATCGCTCTCCATCCGGTCGTCCCTGGACCGAAAATGAACCATCCCGGTTGAGGTCCCGTAGAATCTGAACAGCGGCCTGTTGGGGAGTTGCGTTTGCCGGCAACGCTCCAGCATAGATTATGTCGGCTTCGTGCTCGAACTCTGCCGAGTCTTCTCCGTAAAGCCTCTTGAAGAATTCGCGATGGTTCATTGCCATAGTACTGAGCGCATAGATCAGCATCCAGGGCGTTAGAAAGACCGCCAGGTACAGCGTTCTCGTGCCCAGAGAAATCGGATCGGTGGCCGGCAAGATTAAGGCGTTGCTGGTGGACTTGCCGGTATGTTACAGGTGACACTCATCTCCAGGGGTTGACGAAGAGTTTGATAGACCACGCAGTAGCGCTCAGTTAAGCGGATAAGCAGCGCCAGTTGGTCTTCTGAAGCATTGGTTTCCAGGTCGAAGTGGAGACGGATCCGCTGAAATCCAACGGGGACGTCTCTGGCGACGCCCAGTGTACCTCTAAAGTCCAGATCACCCTCGGCTCGAACCGTGCCGTTGCTGACCTCGACCGCAAGGGCCGTCGCGACAGCGCTAAGCGTCACTCCGGCGCAGGCGACAAGGGCTTCAAGTAACATATCACCCGAACAAACACTGAGCGGGTTGCCGCCTGTGGCTGGATGTAATCCGGCTTCAACGAGGGCCTTGCCCGTTTCTACTTTACAGGTGATGCCCTCGCCCAGATGACCCGTGGCCCTGAGTGTAATGAATGCAGCAGCGGGTTGTTCCTTATAATGCTTTTTTAGAGGTGACTGGATTGATCGAAACTCTTCTCTCTTCATCGCATCCCTCCTGGTGTCCTGCAATGACTGCCCAACGCTTTCTACCGATGAACCTATCCGGCATGGGGGAGAGGGTGTGCAGCGCTTCGGCTGATACTACGGGTTCGGCGCAGCACCAAAAGGGTCAAGAGTTCCAACAGCGCGCCGACCCAAATCGATAGTGGCCCATACCAGATGGTAAGCCAGACGGCTCCGGTTCCCAATCCCGTCAACCATCTTCCCCAGGTGAGAGGCCGAAGAAGGAATGCGGACCTTTTCATCGAACCACCGGGTGCTAGAACACTGGTCGGCCGGACCGGGGGGATCAGGGCCGAGTTTCAGGATCGCCTGCAATCGCCTGGTTGGATGCCTTCCTTCCGCCAAACAGCGCCAGCTCGAAGAGTTTGAAAAAGCAGTCCACGTCCAGTAATCCTATTTGGCGAAGCCATTGGCACTGCGCCTCAACAGGTGCGAGAATGTTCTCTTTCTTATCCGGCCGCTGAAAGTAGGTCGTTTCTATCTCCGGCCTTGTCTGACTCGGGCTGGCATTGCTGTGGAATCGTACCAGGTGATCGACGAAGAAGCTGTCGAAAAGTGCCTCCCCCGAAGGGGTTGCTGAGCTGACGTGTTCGAGGTTTAGAAAGACGCCGCCCTCACTCAGCAACCCGTAAATCTCCGCATAGAGTTCTCTCTTTCGATGGTGCGGTTGGTGGTGGATGGAAAAACCCGACACGACAACATCAAGAGGCATTGCGTCCGCAAGAGCTTTTACCCAGGTCGGAGTTGCGAAATCCACATTGATGACCGTTGCCCGTTGAGTTGTCCCGATCTGTTTCCGTAACGCCTCGAGCATAGGTTCCGAGAAGTCAGCAAAGAACAGATGAGCCGTAGGGTAACGATCAAGGAGCATACGGCCGAGAACACCATCCCCACATCCCAAGTCCAAAATCCTGGATGGCTGAGGGTGCCACAAATCTACGATCTTGCCGAGCACTTCCATTTGGAGGGTGGCACCAGGGATGGCGCCCCGAACTCCTTCCAGGAAGGCCTGCGTAAGCTCCCGGCTTTGCCATGTGCTGTGGTGTTCACTCATCCGCGGTTCTTATCCTTATGTCGCCCTTCAGCTAGTAGCTTCTCAGTAGGCGGAGCTTCGGCCAGAACATGAGACAAACGTTAGCATTAGCGCCGAACAGATTCAATCTCCAGATAGGTTGATCAGGGAGGCGAAGTTGCAGCGTATTGGCCTCGAACTCATCTTCTCAATCACGTCACGCAAATATTTACGTAATCGCGACTTGGGTGTCACCATGGATCATAGGTGCCGAAGTTCCACAAGTGCCCCTCGAGGTCACGGCAGGAAAAGCCGCGGCCACCGTAGTCCTCATCCTTGATATCGATTACGATTTCGGCCCTCGCCGCCTTGGCGCGGGCATACAGGACGTCTGCGTCCGAGACGATCACGTAGGCGCACTGGGTCTCAGCACCGCCAATCTCATCTGGTTGCTTCATCAGGCGGCCGAATTGTGAGTCGAGGACCGAGCCGAGCATGATCATCCCATTCCCGAAAGCGAGCTGAGCGTGACTGATCGTTCCGTCTTTATTGGGAACAACGAGCTGCTTTTCGAAGCCGAAGGTCTGGCACAGCCAATCAATAGCGGTCAGTGCATTGCAATAGCGAAGGCACGGAATCACGGTTGCCTTGGTGTTCTTTGCGAGAGTGGACACAACATCCTCCTTGGTTTGACTGTTTGAACAAAGATCTCTTCTATGAATCCTGCGATGAGGCCTGCCATCAACGAGCTGTAAAGGACGAATACACAAGAAGCCAACACAACAGTCATGAGGCTATTCAGACGGGAGGGGCAATGCCCAGGCTTGACCGTGTCCATGTTCAAAGGAGTCCGACGCCAAAACTCGCCTCCCGCCGACAGCCTGAGTACGCGGCTACTGGCGGCCTCGATGCCTAACCTTCAAGGCAGCCGCAGAGACTGTCCATACCGCTCGGATCGTCTCGTTGTGGGCAAGGTGCCAGCCTGCCGACAGGGCGTTTGCCGAATTCCTAATCCCGATGGAGATTAGGAAAGCATACCACGAAACGCGACAGACCGGGCCTGTCCACATCACAGGCGTCACAAAGGGCGGTTCGGCAGGACTTTGTTTCCGACAAGCTGACAGGACGCACGATTTGCGCTTCGGAGGCGGAGTTGTTTGATGGATCGGAAGCCTAAATCTGGCCACTCGGGAGGTGACCGGCATTAAGGGCAACGACCTGGTCAGGAGTAAAGGGCGGTTCAAATAGACCCTGAGAGTCCTGGTAGCAGCGAAACAGGTCTACGATGAAGTGAATTCGATCAGGCAGATCAGCCCAATCGGCGGCTCCGCTTTCGCGGGCGCTATTAGGTGTCGGATCCACTTGTGCCAGCAAGCTTTTTAAATCGGGGTTTGAGATCGTTCTCGAAGAATGATTGGTAGTAGTGGTTGAAGGCTTGGCGCAAGTAGCCCTGGCCATCGGGAGGATTCCCGGGACGCAGTACACTGCAGAAATGTGCTATTTTTTCAGCATCGAGCGTCGCATCTTGCAGACAGCCTGAAAGGAAGCGGGCAAATTCACGACCGATCTCCGCAAAGACCTTCCTGTTCCCTCTGGCAACTGCGTCGCTTGCCCGATCGATCGCTGCCGGAGGGTCCAAGAGATCCCAAAGGGCCTGTTGAATCTCCTCGCTGTCACGCTTGGTACCCAGGAGCTGGACAGAGATGGTGACCCTCTCAGCCGCCCACGTCGTCGTGGGTGCAGCATCGAGTACATTTTCCGATACATCTGCATCTCTCTCTGAA
>JBGPHY010000330.1:0-6563 GCA_041484625.1 Terriglobia bacterium
CAGGGATAGAGGGCATCCTCGGGAAAGGTCCCTTATGGGGCCACCTCTCTGAGACTTGACAAGCCTGGCCGCTGCTGGTGATTTCAGTAGAGAAAAATCTCTCATTCCAGTTGGGTATGATGAAAACCATGGCGCATCACAGCGGTGAGCGCATGAGGATTGCCAGATGTCTGCTGTTGGTTTTGCTAACTACAAACCTCTTTCACAGCCATCTGCATGGTTGCGATCTCCGGGGTGTTGGAACTTGGCGACTAGAACCCAGGACCCTATTCACGCCGGCTGCTGACAGTGACAGTTCGGCCACCATCAAGATCCTTCCCTGCCTTGCCTGTAATTGCCAAAATCAGAAAATTGCGATTTTATCGGCGCAAGCACTATTGGCAAAGCTGGTTCGATTCGATAGTTGTTCGATCAAGTCTGGCCCATCCTTCAAAAAACAGCCGTTCTTCCCAATTGACCTTTCAAGAGCTCCTCCTTTATTGGACCAAGCATAGACTTCCAGCAACGATAAGTCAGTTCCGACCCGCTTCAGAGGGCATATTTCCCGCACCCGATCCTCCTGGTATTTACCAGGTGGCAGAACCAAGTTTATCGGACTCGCTTATTGCTTTTCTGTGAATCGAAATCAAACTCCAAGGAGCTCTTATTACCATGAATCGCATCGTTTACACCTTTGGATTCATTCACCCTCTGGGCGATCACACCCAGGTCTCGATTGCCATTGACAATCAACCCATTTCAGACCAGCAAAGCCTTTTCCACTCAGCTTCCGGTCAATGCTATTCAATCGTCTGACTCAAGAGTTCAATGGGCCCCCGGTAGGATTTTCCATGCTATCATCCGGGACATTGATGAAGACGGTTTGAGATGCATCCCACCTTTTCTAGAAAGAGAGCTGGATTTGTGGCACAATCATCATTCTTGGTTCAAACACGATTGCTCGATCTGCCACGCAGTGCATGCGTTGACAGCTGACAAGAAGGCCGACCTCGTAACCAGATAGGGCAACGAGGTAAAGGGAGCGAGCCTCTCTTATTGACGTAGGGCTGGGACGTTTCCGCGGGTGTAAGATGGACACCATGAAGGTATTACTCAAGAAAACCCTGGGGATCAGTTTATTCCTTCAACTGACTGCGGCTGGTCTTCTCTCGGCTACGGCCCAGCGTCCGGCGGGGCTCCGTGAAGAGGTACCGCTCGCTACGGGCTGGCATTTTCAGATGGACGTGGCCGACCTGGGCGAGAAGGAGGGTTGGTACGGAGAAGGCTTCGACCGTTCCGGCTGGGCAACGGTAACCGTACCGAAGGCTTGGGACCTGTACGATCAGGCACTCTGGGGTTATGAGGGCATCGGTTGGTACACGGTATCCATCAAAGGCATCCTTGCCCGTCCCGCCACCGTTCAATGGCTGCGGTTCGCCCGAGTCAACTATCACACCCGGGTCTGGCTAAATGGAGAGCTATTGGGCGAGAACATCGGTGGCTACCTTCCGTTCGAGTTTGACGTGACCGGGAAGCTGCGAGCCACCACTCCCAACACTCTCGTGCTGCGCGTCACCAACAAACCTAAGCTCGAGTGGCTCCCCGCGGCGAAAGACATCGAGTGGGTGCAATACGGCGGCCTGCTGGGGCCGGTTGAACTTGTCAGTGCACCCGACCTTCACATTTCAGACGTTTCCATCAATGCCGTACCCCGCGGCAAAGGCGCTTCCATCA
Source organism: Terriglobia bacterium (assembly GCA_041484625.1). GTDB lineage: Bacteria > Acidobacteriota > Terriglobia > Versatilivoradales > Versatilivoraceae > JBGPHY01. Next base: position 1,714 of record JBGPHY010000330.1, read on the forward strand.
CCTGTAAGGTGACGATCCGCAACAGCGGCGAACGCAATCAGGAACTTGCCCTTCTAGTGGGCGTGGCCGGCATTACAGGCTCGTGGCGGTCCATTCCGCTCGATGCTGGCGCCGGGGCTACTTCGGTGCACGAAGTCCAGCTCTCGGTTGATCGTGCCAAACCCTGGTCCCCCGAATCACCGTCCCTGTACACGCTGGCAGCCGCCATCGAGAGCCAGGGAGAATTGCTGGACCGCGTCGTCTCTCGCTTTGGCGTTAGAAAGATCGAGGTGCGTGGAAGAGAAATCCTTCTGAATGGGAGGCGTTTGCGGGCCAAAGGTGTGAACCGCTACGACGAATACGGCAGGCACGGCCCCAATGCGCCGAAGGCGCTGATTGTCGAAGACGTGCGGTTAATGAAGCATACCGGGGTTAACTGCATTCGTATGCACTACCCGCAGTCCCCGGATCTGCTCTCCCTTTACGACGAGATGGGATTTGTGGTGATCGAAGAACTGCCGATCAACTGGTGGGGGAACAACTTCTCAGGCAGAGACGGCGAGGTCCAGAACGAAGATATCCTGAAGCAGGCATTCCCAATGCTCGAGCAGATGATCCGCCGCGACAAGAATCATCCCGCAATCGTCATCTGGAGCATGGCGAACGAGTCGACGACCGACACTGAAGTCGGCATCCGGGTCATGCGGAAGCTGATCAAGCGGGCCAAGGAGTTGGATCGATCGAGATTGGTAACATTCGTCACAGATAGGGATGCAAAAGCGCAGAAGGCTTATGAGGACGCAGACCTGGTCGCCATCAATGTTTACCAAGGTCAATTCTCAGAAAAGATCGCCCACAACATCAGCCAACTCGAGGAACTGGTGAGGAAGCCGACTGAAGACCGCATCCGGCAGCAACTGGTGAGCTACCCTGACAAGCCATTAATCGTCACTGAGTTCGGAACCCGCGGAGTCCCAACGGTCCACGGGGACGTTCATTACACGGAAGAGTTCCAGGCGGCATTTATCCAGGCAGCGTAGAAGGCGATGCAGAGTATCGATGAGCTGTCAGGGAAGATCCTGTAGTGCTAGGCGGATTACTACCACCAAAAGGACTTCATTCAGTATGCGGTCTTCGGGCCGTACGGAGTAGTCACTGTCGACCGGAAGCCAAAGGCAGCGCTGCGGGCACTGGCAACAATGTACGGCGGCACCGCAGGCACAGCCCGGAGGCCATTTCCTCAAGCAGGAGCTCATAGGACCGATCGGCTGGAGTCACAGTTTGATACCCTGCAAAGGGTTTCTCATTTGACTGTCCTCCGAAATAGGAGAGAACTTCCGCAAAAAAGAAGTTGGCGCGCTGTCTAAATACAGAATTAACAATTCCCTAGCAAAAGGTCGATAGAATACACGGGCGGGTCGCTGTTAAATTGAATTGTTTGGCCTCGCCAAGTGCTTCCTTATGGCCGGCAAATGTGGTAATTGGTCTCAGTTGCAGAAGCCAGGGAAGACCATCGTTATCTTCAAAGGTCCCTCTGGACGTCAACTCAATAGACGCGAATCCTTCTGGCCCATGTCGAGTGGGAAAGGTCGGCAACGGTTGGCGGTATGCAATCAGAAGGGGGAAATCCCGCGGCCATTCCTGGACCGAATTCATGTTGAGGAGCAATCATGTCCGGCGACTTAACAAACAGGGCTTTTGCCCAAGGCCTTTCTTCCCTTCGGATCAGCCATTTCGCGGAAGCTTTTTACGCCTTCCGTACAGCCTACAGGGAAGATCCGCGGAATCCGCACCATCTGTCCTATTATGGCCTCACTGTGGGTCTGGAAGACGGCAACGTTGAACAGGGGATTTCGCTTTGTCGAGAGGCCGTTCATTTGGTCCCCTTCGAGCCGGAGTTTTATCTAAACCTGAGCCGCGTCTACATGAAGGCTGGAAGCCGTAAACAGGCGCTTGGAATATTGCATGAAGGTCTGGCTCTCAATCACAAGAGCAGGCTGCTGAAATCCGAACTCGCGCGGATTGACTTAAGGCGAAAGCCCTTTTTCTCTTTCCTCCACCGGGACAACTTCTTGAATCAAATCATCGGAAGGCTGACCTATCGATCCCCTAAGACACCCGCTCCCCGTTAATACAGGCAACAGCTTGAAGTTCGCCAAAACCAAGTCAGCCATGAAAATACCTTGGCTACGGACTCAACCCTGCTATTTTCCGGAGATTGACCTGTGGGTGACTATGCTGCCGCCCAAAAGTGGCTGTGATGACTCTGACTTTTTGTCAGGAAAGTTGGTATAATGCGACGGGATTTTTTATTGACTTCGTTTGTCCAAAGTGCCGTTATGGTCCCCATGCAGCCTTGTAAGGCGGAAGTCTTCGGGTTGATCCTGATTCCGATAGGCTTGCCCTGGCACGAATTCCTCACCTCCACCAAACGAACGCCTTATCAGCAAAGTACTATTCCGGGTTGTCCAGGGTTCACTGATATTTTCGTGGAGGGCTTCGGCGCCTTTCCCATTCTGGAAACAAGCTGAGCCTTTAGTGTTTCTGAGCGGTAGTTTGGCTCTTCGGCAATCGCAGAGCGCAGAAGGAATAAGACCATGGAAGCCAAGCCGTGGATTTCCAGAGCAGAGCAAGCCCTGGAGGACGATCCACATACCCTGTCGGTCGTCCCCGAGGGGATCAATGGCCTGCTCCCTCCTCCCGAAACGGGAGTCAGCGTCCTGACTGCGCCTGAAGAGGGGCAGCAGGCCGGACCCAATTGCCCGCCAGAGGCTCCTATCGGACTCGAGAATCAGTTTCGACTCCTGGTAGAACAGGCACAAGTCGGGATGTATGTCTGCCAGGACGAGCGGATTGTGTATGTGAATCCAAAATGCGCAGAAATTTTCGGTTATACGCCCTCTGAAGTCTATTCCTTAGGATTCATTACACATTTCATCGAGGACTCCGATATTGGATTGGTCAGGAGCAATCTCCACCAACGCCTCCAAGGTGGCATTGCGAGTTTCCGCTACAGCTTCCAGGGAAAGGGTAAGGATGGGCGGCTGATCGATGTTGAAGTCCAATCACTAACAACCGAATTGAACGGAAAGCCCGCGGTTTTCGGAACTCTTCTGGATATCACCGAAAGCGTGAAAAGGGACCGAGCTCTAAGAGAAAACGAGGAGCGTTTCCGTTCCTTAACTGAACGGACTAGCGACTGGATCTGGGAGGTGGATACAGAGTGGCGATACATTTACGCCAGCCCAAAACTTAAGGACCTCTTAGGTTATGAGCCGCAAGAAGTCCTGGGGAAGACTCCGTTCGATCTGATGCCCGCTGAAGAGGCAGATCGTATTCGCAGGGAATTGCAGGGCATAATGCAATCTCCCAAATGTTTTGAACGATTGGAAAATATCAACATTCGCAAAGATGGAAACCGGGTGATACTGGAATCCAGTGGTGTGCCAGTCTTCAACGCTGTCGGCCAGTTATGCGGATACAGAGGGATTGATCGCGACATTACTCAACGCAAGCAAGCTGAGGAGGCTCTGCGGGGGAGTGAAACGAGGTTCAGAGAGTTAGTGGATTTGCTGCCTCAAGTCGTCTTCGAAATGGACACGGAAGGTATTCTCACATTTGCCAACCAAATGGCATTCGCCTCCTTTGGATATACCCAAACTGAATTAGACCGAGGCTTGAATGTTCTCGAGGTGTTGATTCCGACGGATTGTGAGAGAGCGAAGAACAATATTCAGGAGGTGTTGGCCGGGAAGAAAATGCCGGGCCTTGAATTCACGGCTCTGAAGAAAGACGGCAGCACTTTCCCAGTCCTCATTTATGGCAGTCCAATTCTCTCTGATGGCCGGACTGTAGGGGTGAGAGGGATTCTCGTGGACATGACCGAGCGCAAACGGGTGGAAGAGGCTCTCCAGGAGTCGGAAGCAAAGTATCGTTCATTGTACTCCTCCATGAGTGAAGGGGTGGCACTTCACGAAATTCTCTATGGCAAGGAGGGTCATCCTGCAGATTACAGAGTATTGGATGTGAATCTCGCCTATGAGTCCATTTTCGGGCTCACCAAGGAGCAGGTAGTGGGCAGAGTGGGCTCTTCACTTCATGGAAAAGTTCCTCCACCTCATCTCGACATCTTTGAGCGAGTGGCCAGGACAGGGCGCCCCTTTTCTTTTCAAACCAGCTTTGAGGCACAGCAAAAGAGCTTCAGAGTTTCGGTATTCTCTCCGGCGAAGGGAAAGTTCGCTACTGTTCTCGAAGACATTAGCGAACGTCTTCGGCTGGAAATGCAATTGCTGCAAGCACAGAAACTGGAAGTCGTCGGACGGTTGGCGGGAGGAATTGCACACGACTTCAATAATCTTTTGACCGTCATCAACTGCTACAGTCAACTGCTGGCATTTCAGTTCGACTCAGACCACCCGGTCCGCAAGGACATTGAGCAGATCAAGAAGGCGGGAGCTCAGGCGGCTCAATTGACGAGCCAACTCCTGGCGTTCAGTCGGAGACAGGTGCTCAACCCCGAGGTATTGGACCTCAACGAAGTGGTTGGCAACATGGAGAAGATGCTGCGTCGGCTGATCACGGAAAACATCGAGCTGGTGACCAGACTGGGAGCCCGGGTTGGGCGAGTAAGAGCCGATCCAACCCAACTTGAGCACGTGATCGTCAATCTGGTGGTGAACACCCGTGATGCGCTGCCTCAAGGAGGAAGAATCGCACTCGAAACGGCGGATGTAGAGGACGGGGCCTTACCTCAGAAACCCGTTGCCATTTCTCCCGGCGATTACGTCATGATGTCGGTGAGTGACAATGGATGCGGAATGGATGAGGAGACTCGGGCAAGGATCTTCGAACCTTTCTTCACCACCAAGGCC
>JBGPHY010000331.1:0-6558 GCA_041484625.1 Terriglobia bacterium
CACTGGTAGTTGGCTGAGTTCTTCCATCAAGGCCAACCGTTGTTCCTCAGTTAGTTCCCCTTCCAGTTGAGGTTCCCCAATCGGATATCGCAAATCGGTCATAGCTCCTCCACGACAATAAGTTCTGTTAACCGGCAATTGCTAAAGTGGTTCTGACGAAGATTGAATCTTTACGGAAAGAAAAAGACAACGCAAGTGGAAAATCGCAAACGAAGCCATGGGTTGGTTTCTGCCGGCGATGACTGTAGGGCGGCTGTGTCAGCCGCCTGATTTCAATAAACTCGACCTCCCCCTGAGTGACTGGCCCACAGCGAAATGAAGTTTGGGCTTTCTTTATGTCCTTTGAAAGTGCTCTAATACGATCAAGGCTCATCCTGTAAAATCTCCTCAAAGGAGCTTCTCAATGCCCAAGCTATTTAAGGTGGAGGGGGAGACCGGCCAGGAACAGCACTACGAACTGCACCTGCCGGATGGAACCATCGACCGGATCAAAGCATCGAAGCTTCGTTACCAGTTCAGCTCCGACTGCATCGAATTCATTCTCCAGAATCAGCAGTGGCCCATTGAGGTGGAACGCGACGACAAGAGCTTCAAGTACGCCTGCGGAAGTGCTCAATAGTGAATCAGATCTTAGAGGGTGTTTAAAAAGTCCTTCGCATGGGTTTTGTCTGCCGGTCGTCTCGGGCCAGACGCCAGCGCCGGGGGCTTGCCGCAGCCGCCCCTGGAGTTTCCCTTCAACACTGCAAAACGGCTCTTTGGACATGCCCTTACAAATCAGAAACTGCCTTACTGGTCGGCCCTCTTGGGATTCATCTCCTGAAAGGCAGTCCAGCGGTAATCCCCTTGACTCTGTTTGGGCAATTCTTTAAGTTTAGCAGCCGAAGGCCCTTCGGAGCCGCGTTGTTTCTGCCGGACTCCGGGCAAGCGAGCGGAGAATTGGAAATTACTGCCCTGGTCAATGAGTTGATTTCATGCTCAAGGCGAGCCATCCCGTTTCTGCGTTGGCTGATCGCCGTCGCAGTAGCCGTAGCGATTGTCCGGCGTGTCTGGATTGAGCACGACCGGCTCTCCTCCTACCATTTGAGTCTGGATCCAGTTTGGTTGCTGGTAAGCGGATTCTGCTATATGGCTGGCCTGCTGGCTTGTGCAGGCTTTTGGTGGCTGGCCATGCGCGACGGCGGTTCGCGCCCCACCGTGCTGAGTGCGGCAACGGCTTACTTTGCCGGGCATCTGGGAAAGTATGTTCCCGGCAAGGGGCTGGTCGTGGTGATCCGGGCGGCCCTGGTCAAGGGGCGTGGGGTCTCGGTGGCTCTGGCAGCCATGACCTGTGCGATTGAGACTCTGTTGATGATGGCCACGGGCGGTGTGATATCGGCTTTCCTCCTGCCGTTTCTACGGACACCTCGCTGGGGATCTTTGATGATCCTCTGCGCGGGCCTGGCGGCCGGTTTCGGATTCCTGGTTTCGCCGCCCGTGGCCTCCCGCCTCGGCCAGTTTGCTGCCCGTCCCCTTCCCGGCCACCCTGAATCCCAGAAATTGCGAGTCTCATGGCCAACCTTGGGCAGTGGTATTGCCCTGATGACTGTGGCGTGGCTGTGCGCGGGGTTAAGTCTGGCTGGATTGCTGGCAGCCCAGGGTCAACTGAACTATTTGGCAACCCGTTTGGGGATCCTTAAGGCCTTTGCTCTATTGGTACTCGTCGTTTCCCTGGCGACTGTGGGCGGGTTTGTCAGTCTGCTTCCGGGTGGATTAGGAACACGGGAATGGATTCTGGCCAAGGTTCTGGCGCCGGTCATTGGCAGCAGTCAAGCTATCGTGGCAGCCATCTTGTTGCGGCTGGTTTGGCTGGCGACGGAGGCTGTCGGCGCCAGCATCTTGTGGATGGTGAACAGACAATGGAAGAAACGAAGTCTGCAGCCCGGTTAATCAGTGTCATAGTCCCGGCATTTAATGAAGTGGAAAGCCTGGAGGAATTGGCAGCCCAGGTTTCTTCTGTTGCCCGATCTCACCATCTGCAGCTCGAGTTGATCTTCGTGGATGACGGCAGCCAGGACCAGAGTTGGGGCGTCATTCAGAAGCTGGCGGCTAGAGACGCGCGAATTCTTGGCATTCGCTTTCGGCGTAACTTCGGTAAAGCAGCGGCCCTGGCAGCCGGATTCAGCGGAGCGCGCGGAGATATCGTTTTCCAGATGGATGGCGATCTGCAGGACGATCCGGCTGAAATCCCCGGGATGCTGGACAAGCTCGACCAGGGATTCGACGTGGTCAACGGGTGGAAACTCAGACGTCATGATCCCTGGCACAAAGTCATCCCGAGCAGGGTTTTCAACCGCCTGGTCAGCCTGCTGAGCGGCTTGCGGCTCCATGACCACAACTGCGGGTTGAAATGCTTTCGCGCTGGAGTGGTCAAGCAGATCCAGCTCTACGGAGAACTGCACCGTTTCATTCCGGTCATTGCTCACTCCCGCGGCTACCGGGTGACAGAGACTCCTATCCGCCACCGGCCCCGGCGCTACGGCAAATCAAAGTACGGGGTGCATCGTTTCATCAAGGGATTCCTGGATCTCATGACCGTTTCTTTCCTGACGGGGTTTGGACAGCGCCCCCTCCACCTGCTGGGCGGGGTCGGGCTCGTCGCCTTTTTCCTGGGCGGGGGTGGCCTCACCTATCTAGCGGTGTGCTGGCTGCTGGCCAGGCTGCACGTTGAGGGATTCGGCCCTATTGGCCACCGGCCCTTAATGACATACTCTCTGGCTTTGGTGGTGCTGGGATTTCAAATGTTGGCCATTGGATTCCTGGCGGAGCTGATGATTGCTCTGAACATCCGCAGTGTCCACGCCTACAATATTGCCGAGACTGCCGGGACGCCGCCTCTGAGGGTGGACACCAACCAGCGGAAGGAGAGTGGATGACGTCGGGTCGTGACAACACAAGCAATCGCCAGCTGGATTTCCTGGTGATAGCCGTGACCGCCGGGATTGTGCTGGGCCTGATTTGGCTGGCCCGGGGAACCCGCTTCCCCATGCATAGCGTCAACGACCTTTCTCGATGGGCCACGGTCTACAGCCTGGCCGAGCGGGGCACGTATCAGATTGATCAGACCCCCTGGCCACTTACTATCGATCGAGTCCAGCTCAACGGGCACAGCTATTCCTCCAAGCCACCCCTGCTCCCTACCCTTCTCGCCGGCGAGTACTGGCTCTTGAAGAAGATCAGCCTGGGCCGACTGAACTTCGATGAGACTCCGGAGAGTGTCATCCGGATCATCGTTATTACCGTAAACCTGGTTCCGCTGGTGATCTTCCTGGCGCTGTACTCACGTCTGCTGAACCGCTAGGTATCTGACGCCTGGACTCATCTCTACTGCATGATGGCTGCGGCCCTGGGGACTTACCTGACAGGCTATTCTGTAACACTCAATAACCACACCCTGGCGGCTTTCAGTTGTTTCTTTGCCATGTATCCTGCCTATCTGATCTGGTGCGAAGGCCGAAGAGAAGGCTCTCTGTTTGTCACGGCGGGCTTTTTTGGTGGTTTTACCGCGGTGAATGAGTTTCCGGCCCTGGCCTTTCTGGGAGTTATCGGACTCGGGTTGATGCGGATTTCCTTTCGCAAAGTCCTCCTTTTTTTCATTCCCTTAGCACTGTTGCCGATCTTGGGACATCTGTTCACCAATTACCTGGTGACGGGGGGGTGGAAACCAGCCTATGCCAACAAGGAAGCCTATGATTTCCCCGGTTCTTACTGGAAAATCGACCCGGCAACAGGCCGGATGGTGGGAAGCAGGATAGACCCTGCGACAGGCAGAACTGTGCTTGAAGTTCCGGAAGGCATCGACAATCAATACGAACCGTGGCATATCTATCTTTTCCACATGGTGATCGGACACCACGGCATTCTCTCCTTGTCTCCGATCTTTGTGTTTACGCTCCTGGGGTGGAAGCGGTTGTTCAGTGGCCAGGGACTGCGCGAACTTGTGCCTGAACCCGAACCATTGGCCATAAGGGATTGCTCATTGGGACAGCCTGCTATGACGCAGTCCGCGCCGGGATGCACCATGGTCGAAGGGCTTTTACATGCGCCAGGTGTCCTCCAAGGCTCTTTCCGTTTCTTTGGGCTCTTGTCCATGGGTGTAACCATACTGATGTTCATTTTCTACTTGTTTTTCGCGGGACAACGAAATTACGGCGGATTCTGCAATGGTTTGCGGTGGCTGTTTTGGCTCATCCCTTCCTGGCTGATGTTTCTGCCGCTCGGGCTGGAAGGCAATAAGTCCCGTCACTGGTTCCAGGGAGTTGCACTCGTCTTTCTGCTCATCTCGGCGGCTTCAGCCTTCTATGCCTCGCGCAACCCCTGGACGCGCTCCTGGCTGCACCAGTGGCTGAACTACCATCAATGGATACGGTATTGATCCCATGCGGCTTTTCGTAGACAAGGTACCATCGCCACTCGGTGAGTTGTTCATTGCTATTACTGAGACGGGTGCTGTGAATCGCCTGTGGTTCCTACACCAAATGACAGTTGAACAGGCATCGGCCGCTTGCGTGAACAAAGACGACACGGCGGAATGGAGCCCCGGTTCTTGCAGGAGCGTCGCTCGACAGTTGGAAGAATACTTTGACCGGCGGCGCCGCAGTTTCGAACTGCAGTTACAGCCGCAAGGAACCCCCTTCCAGAAGAAGGTATGGGATGAACTTCTGAGAATCCCTTATGGTGTGACACTCACCTATGGAGATCTTGCCTTGCGACTTGGAAATCCGCAGCTCAGCCGAGCTGTCGGACAAGCCAATGCGGCCAATCCAATTGCCATCATTATCCCATGCCACCGGGTGACCGGCTCCGATCGGTCTCTAACCAGATACGGTGGAGGCCTGGCCGTCAAACGGGCTTTGCTGGTTCATGAAGGAGCACTCCTCATTTAAATGAGATGGTACCCGAGGAAGAAGGTCGTTTTCGCTTTCCTGGCCTTGGCGCTCTCTCTGGGATCGGGCGCCGTTCTAGTTGAACTTGCCTACCGGTTTCAATTGTTTGATTTCTATCGGCCGGAACTGCTGGCTTTTAATCCCGGCAACGACCTGACCGATGCTGCCGGGCGGTCGACTCTCCTGGTCTTGGGAGACTCCTTCAGTGTGGGTGATGGAAGCTATGTTAACATTCTTCGAAAATCTCTCCCCCGGCTCCGTATCATCAACTCGGGTATTCCCGGATCCGGGATTATCCAAACCTCTTTCATCGTTCGAAGGCGGATGCGAGAGTTCCAGCCCTCTCTTTTGCTTTACCAGATTTACGTGGGTAATGATCTCTTTGATATCACCTACCCCACAAACTGGAAAACGCTCTCTTTCTTCCGCAATTCCTACTGGTTTCTGGCCAGTCACTGGCGGTCCCTTTCCTTCCTGAACTACCGGTTAGGGCAGGAACGGCAGAGCCTGCTCGTCGGGGGATATCGGCCCTACCAGCCAAGCGACTCCATTTACGAGGAACCTGACATATTCTCTCCCTCCCGATTTCTCAACAATGAACCCCTCATGCTCACTGCAGATCCGCGGATTATCGAAAAGCAGGTTCTCCTCCTGGAAGAGAGGGAAAGGGATTTTGTCGTCCTGGTCAAAAAGCTCAGGGCGATCCTTGCCCTGAAGCGGCCTGACTGCCCCTGCTTCCTGCTTGTCATACCTCATGCCAGCCAGGTGAGTCCGGTTAACCTTGAGAGGACCACACAACTGAAGGGAGTTTTCCTTCACCCGGAGCTTATTCAGCAGGAGGAATACCCCTTTGTTATTCGATTGCGGGAGGCTTTCAAAGACTGTATTCTCATCAATCCGCTGAAGAGGTTTCAGAACCAGGCAACCTTGGGGATTGCGCTGTATTGGTCGAACGACATTCACCTCAACCCGAATGGAAACGAAGTCTTAGCAGAAATTGTCGCAGAGGCACTTGCCGTAAGGATCAAAGGAAACTAACATTTTTTGCGAGGAGATTCTCGACTTGAAGCTCACACGATTGGCAACGATTCTCATTCTGATTGGCCTCATTGCCTCGGCCTGCTCCACCAGGCAGCCCGCAGAGCTGGTTTTGTCCGGGAGCAAGACGGAGATGAAGGTCCTGCAACCCGCCTTGGATAGTTTCAGCCGCTCGGCATTGCTTCAACATATCCAGGTGCTTGCTTCCGACGAGTTCGAGGGGCGCTTGCCCGGCACAAAGGGAGAAGAGCTGACTGTCAACTACCTGGTGGAGCAGTTCAAGAAGCTTGGTTTGAAGCCTGGCACCCCCGATGGCACCTTCCTGCAGAAGGTCCCTCTGGTCGGGCTGACAGGAGAACCCAAAGTCGTCTTCAGCCACGGTCGTCAGAAAATCCAGATGCAGGTACCGCAGGAGTGTGTGGCCTTTTCTCCGAGGTTTGTCCCGGAGGTGAAGGTGGAGAACTCAGAGATGGTCTTTGTGGGCTACGGGATTGTTGCCCCGGAATATGGATGGGATGATTACAAAGGGATGGATTTGAAGGGAAAAACCCTTCTCATGCTGGTTAACGATCCTCCGGTCCCCGACCCCAACGACCCC
>JBGPHY010000332.1:0-6552 GCA_041484625.1 Terriglobia bacterium
TGACCTCCTCCACCAGCCCCATGGCAGAATCCTTGAGGATGCCGGTAGGTTCGCCGGTTTGAGGGTTCCTCACAATAGCGCCGCCCGGAGGGTCAGCCGTCTTCCGATTGATGCCTCCTTTCCGCAATGCCAATGTGTTGGCCAAGGCCATATGGCCATCCAGTCGGCTGACCAGCACCGGGGTGTTTGGCGTAAGGGAGTCGATCAGTTCCTTAGTAGGGAGCTTGGCATCAGGCCAGGATTCGTGATCCCAGTGCCCCCCAGTGATCCAGTGACCAGGAGGCAGGCTCAAGGCCTTCTTTCGAATCCGCTCGGCAAAATCCTTGGGATTCTTTGCCTCCCTGAGATTCACCCCGAGCTTCTGGAAACCGCCCTCGAGGAAGTGGGTATGGTTGTCAATGAACCCCGGCAGAATCAAGCAGCCGGGCAATTCAAGGATCTGTGCAGTCTTTCCCCGCAACTGGAGGACGTTGCCGGACGAGCCGACAGCCAGGATGCGATTACCGGCAATGGCCACGGCTTCCGCCCAGGGAAGCGAGGGATTCCCAGTCCACACCCTGGCTTGAGTCAAGATCAGGTCGGGTTCAGTCTGTGTCAGGACAGGTGTCACCATCAGGGCCATAGACAGGGCGACAAAAGAGATTGAGAACTGGTTCTTCATAGAAACTGCAAAGGGGTTGTTACAAGACCATCACCGCCGACGAGAATTGCCTCCAACCAATCGTCTCTCTCCCCTCTCCTTAGCCAAAAGGAAATTTCATTGATGGGGGGCTGCCCAACCTTAGACTGACTTCATATTATGCCCTAAAACACGGAATTGTGACTTTTTCCTGCTATAATCCCATTGCTTTTTCGAGGATTGAGGATTGACGAGAGGGGAAGACCGAAATGAGATCGCGACGCGCTGGTTGGATGATTCTGGGATCCCTGGGGTTTCTGGTTCTGCTTTCTTTCCAGTTCCTGCACAGCCCTGAGACGAATGCCAGGCCTCACTTGCAAGGACCTTTGACGCAAGAGCAAGTCGTGGCCGAATTCAAGAAGGTCAGCACCGGGAACCTTGCTGATGCTGTGGATGAAGCCACGGGTCAGCGGGGATTCATGGCGCATGATATGAAACCGATCTATAAGGCCAAGATCGCGGGACCCGCCGCTACCGCTGTACTCCGTCCTGTCCTGAAGACCGATAAGAGAGAGTACCCCAATCTCGCCCTGCAAATCCTTGACGAAGCGCCGCAAGGGAGTGTGTTGGTTTATGTTTTGGAAGACGGGCTAGAGACTGCCGGCATCGGGAATCTGATGTCGACTGCCGCCAAAGTCCGGGGTCTGGCCGGCGCTGTCATCGATGGTGGAGCGCGGGACATCGATGAGATTGAAGAGATTGGATTCCCCGTCTTCTGTCGCAGCATCACTCCCGCAACCTCTGTGGGGCGCTACGTCAGTGTGGCCAAGCAGGTGCCTGTCACCTGTGGGGGTGTGCTGGTCCGTCCCGGGGACTATGTCGTGGGAGATCTTACTGGCGTGGTGGTGGTGCCTGCAGAAAAGGCTGCCCAGGTCGTGGAACTGATTCATCAGTACGATGAAAAGGAAAGCAAGATGGTGCCGATCATCAAAGAGCAGAAATCTATGCTGAAGGCCCTGGAGAGGTACAACCGGTACTAATGAACAGCCTGGCACAAGGGGAGACGGCCTCCAGAATCTCTGGGCTACTCGAAGCTCTGTCACTCCATTTTCAGGACCACTTCTTCCAGGAGAATTACCCCAAGGCTTGTGAAAAATGGGATTCTGGCGCCCGGCCCCCCCGTCAACTTCCGTTGACGGTCATGCGAAAAACTGCCTGGCTCGTTGGAATATGGTGCTCGATAGCCAGCCCGATGATGTTAAGGGCGGCGAATTCCAACCATTTTGACTATTCGTTCTATGAAAAGACCCTGCAGAGTTGTATCGATGATCGGGGTTTGGTCGACTACCGGAATCTGAAATTGGCCGGGGTGGAATTCCAAGCCTTTATCCAGCAACTGGCCAAGTTTAGTCCCGAAAACCATCCCGAGATTTTCCCCAATCGGGAAGCCCAGTTGGCTTACTGGATCAATGCATACAATGCCTTCGCGCTGAAAGGTGCCGTAGACAACTATCCGACCAGGAGCGTGCGCAACATTCGGTACATGTACGGGTTTTTCTGGAGGTTGAGATTCGACGCCGGGGGCCGCCGATACACGCTGCGGCACATCGAAAACGAAATCATCCGCAAGCGGTACCAGGATCCTCGCATCCATTTTGCACTGGTCTGGGCCGCGATGGGATGCCCACGGCTCGACCGTCAGCCTTTCCTGCCGGAACGGTTGAACGAACAGCTCGAATCGGCGGCGCATCTGTACATCGGGGAGACCCGGAACGTCCGAATTGACCTAGAGTCCGGAAGACTCTGGCTATCGAAGATTTTTGCCCCGAGCTGGTACCAAGGGGATTTCCTCTACTGGTATTCGGTCCATTACCCCGAATCGAAACCAGGAATCTCCGACTACTTGAAACTCTATCTACCCCCTGACCTCAAGCGCCTGCTGGAGGCTAATCCTCGTCTGAAGCCCGAATACATCGATTACGATTGGTTGCTCAACGACCAGGCCCTCCACCCAGTCCCCAAACTTTGAATGACCAGACATCCACTATCTAAGTTAGCCAGCGGCCGGCGGATACTGCCGAAATGTCGTTTACAGAAGCAATTGCTGGAGTGGTTTCGAGTTCACCGCAGGACAATGCCCTGGAGACTCACCACCGATCCTTACGCCATCTGGATTTCCGAGGTCATGTTACAGCAGACTCAGGTTCAGACGGTCGTTCCCTACTATAAGAAATTCCTCGAACTCTTCCCGACCATCAAAGACCTGGCAGAGGCTGATCCCCGAAACCTGCTCAAAACCTGGGCAGGCCTCGGATACTACTCTCGCGCGCGGAGCCTGCAAAAGGCAGCTCAACAAATCATACTGAGGCATGGCGGCACGTTCCCTCGGAGGCACGAAGACCTCATAGCTCTGCCGGGAATTGGCAGCTACACTGCCGGAGCCATTCTCAGTATCGCCTTTGGTCAACCCTACCCCGTAGTTGACGGTAACGTGACTCGAGTGTTGTCGCGCCTGTTTCTGCTGAGAGGGGATTCGAAAACTACACGATTCCAGAGAACTGTATGGGGCCTGGCAGGCCAATTGGTTCCCGAACATGCACCCGGAGATTTCAACCAGGCGCTGATGGAACTGGGGGCGATCATTTGCACTCCCCGCGCACCCCGCTGCCTGTTCTGCCCTTGGAACGCCAGTTGCCGGGCCAGACTGGAGGGGATGCAGGAGGAGTTGCCCCGCAAGCGTAAAGGTCCTGGGAGCATCGACTCTCAGCGGGCAGTGGCGGTCATCCGGAAGCGTGGGCGATTTCTGATCGTGAAACGCACAGGTCAGATGGTCCTGAATGAGTTCTGGGAATTCCCGGGAGGCGAGTTCAACCAGATAAAGGACGTTAGGCGGGCACTGGTCGGGAGAATCCGCCGCGATTTCGGTCTAGGAATTCGACTCCAAGAGCGCCTGGTTACGGCAAAGTACGCCATCACGCGGCGTCGCATCACTCTCGAGGTTTACACAGCCGAATTGACCTCGAGCCCCACTCCGACTCCGAGAGGCCGGAACATTCGATGGATTCGGCTTTCCGATACCGATCGGTTTCCCTTTCCCTCGGCAACCCAGCGAATCCTGGACGTGCTCAAGACTCGGGGAAGCTGAAGCAAGCTCGTGATGAACATAAGCTATCGAAGAAAGGTACGGACTTGCTCGAAGACCGTTGCTCGAATCCGGTTCAGGATCTCAGGGGATTCACCTTCGGCAACCAGTCGGATAACGGGCTCGGTGTTGGAGCCTCGAACGTGGAACCAGCCGCCATCAACTTTAACCTTTACTCCGTCCCGCAGATCCAGAGGATAGGCGGCATACTGGCTGCGAATGAGGGTGAGGACTCCTCGGATTCTATCGGAGGGGCATTCCAGCTTTTCTTTCACCATGTGGTAGGAGGGCAGTTCAGAAAGCAGCCCGGACAATGGCCTCTTTGATTCCGCTAGCAGGTGCAGGATCAAGGCCATGCCGACCAGGCTGTCGCGGGCAAAATTGATGCTGGGATAAATTACGCCCCCATTCCCCTCGCCGCCGATGATCGCCTTCTCCCGTTTCATTCCCTCCGCCACGTTGGCTTCCCCGATCCTGGTGCGGTAGGTCGGGCAGTCAAATCGTTTGGCCACCCACTCGATGGCCTGTGTGGTGGAAAGGTTGACTACCACCGGACCCCTCTGGCGGCTGAGGACATAGAGAGTGGCCAGCACCAAGGTGTATTCTTCACCAATCGGATCCCCAACTTCCGACACCACTGCCAGCCGATCGGCGTCCATGTCTTGGGCAAATCCGATATCGGCTTGATGCAGGCGAACTGCATTGCAGAGATCCTTCAGATTCTCGGGGAGCGGTTCAGCCGGCCGGGGGAAGAGGCCATCGGGGACGTTATGGATAGGAATGACTTCCACCCCCAGGGCCTCGAGCAATTTCGGGCCGATCAGAGAACCCGCGCCATTGCAGGCGTCCAGCACCACCCGGAGCTTCCTAGCGGTCGAGGGTAAAGGGCCGAGGGCCTTCAAGATGGCTTCAATGTGCAGGTCGCCGGCCCCTTCAAATGCCTGCACTTCCCGGATTTCCGAACTGCCAACCTTGGTGTAATCCCCCTGGTGGTAAATATCCAGGAGGTCTCCTGCCTGGCCCCCGCCCAGAAAGAGCCCGTCGGGGCCGACAAACTTCAGAGCGTTCCATTCCGCCGGGTTGTGGCTTGCCGTGATGGCAATCCCTCCATGGCCGTGGAGATAACGTACCATCCATTGCACAGTGGGAACAGGGCAGACATCCAGGTCCACAACCCGGCAGCCACTGGACAGCAACCCGGCAATTACCGCCTGACGAACCATTTCCCCCGAAGTGCGAGTGTCTCTGCCGATGATAATGGTTCCGGAACCAACATAAGTTCCAAAGGCCTGGGCAAAACGAGTCAACAAACCTGGAGTCAGGGAATCCCCCACCACTCCCCGGACCCCCGAAATGCTGATTTTCAGAGTGGGTATGGCACGCATGTCAAATTCCCCCCGCAAGAGCCAGACGATCCCGTGACCAGCTCAACAGATCGCGAGCCCGGGACGAGGTGTCGGCCTCGACGATAATCCGGATCATCGATTCGGTGTTGGAAGCTCGAATGTGGACCCAACCGTCACTCCAGGAGAATCTCAACCCATCGATCAGGTCCACCGTCATCCCCGGCTCGGTTTCAGTCTCGTCATGCAGGCGTTGCAGCACGCTGTAAATCCTATGAGGGGCGACCGGGATATTGTGCTTTAGCATGTGATAGCGCGGCAGTTGTTCCACCAGCGCGGAAATTCCGTTTCCTGAGGTTGCCAGGTATTCCAGGATCAATCCGATGGCGGCAGCGCTGTCATGGGTACGCTGGACCTCGGGCACCACCACACCGCCGCTTCCCTCACCCCCCAGCACAGCCCGATGCTCGGCCACGGCCTCCGAGATATATGCCTGACCCACGGGTGTTCGGACCACGCTTCCGCCCTGTTCCTGCGCAACGGTATCAATGGCGCGGGTCGTGGAAACGTTGGTGACCACTGGTCCCTTTTTCTGTCGCAGGCGGATGGCTGTGGCCAGGACCAGGGTAAGCTCCTCAGAAAGAGGTTCACCCTTCTCCGTCACCACCCCCAGTCGTTCTCCATCAGCATCATGCGCAAACCCGATGTCAGCACTACCCGCTTTGACCACGGCCCGCAATTGGGCCATGGTTTGCGGATTCGGTTCCGGGGCATGAGGAAATGGTGCAGTGACGTCGTCATTGACAGAAAGGACCTGGCATCCCAGGGCCTCCAGCCAGCGGGGGCTCAGAAAAGAGCACGACCCGTTGCAGCAATCGACCGCCACACGCAATTTGCGGGATTGGATAGCCGCGACATCGAAGGCGTTTTTCAGACACTCAATGTGGTGAGGGATGGCCTCAGCAGTTCTTAGCTGGGTCCGAATCTGCTCCCATCGCGCCTTGATAAACTCCGCCTGGTGGTAAACGTCGAGCAATTCCTCCGCCTGGGTGGCGGTCAGGTAAAGACCCTCGCCCTGGACGAACTTGAGTGCGTTCCAGTGCATCGGATTATGACCTGCGGTGATCGAAATCCCACCCTGGGCCTGTAGCCACGGGACAGCCAGCTGAAGGCTAGGAGTCGGGCAAATCCCCAGATCAATGACTTCACAGCCGGCCGCCAGCAAACCCGCACAGACAGCAGCTCGAACCATAGGCCCCGAAGGGCGGGTGTCTCGGCAAACGAGAATACGGCCTGAATCCAGGTATGTCCCTAATGCCTGGGAAAAGGCTACCACCATTTCAGGCGTGAAGGTGTCTCCGATAATACCGCGGACTCCGGTGATTCCGATTTTCAAGTGTTTCATGAGAGTTGACCATGCGCCATTCTGGCGCCACGCAGCCGATGAA
>JBGPHY010000333.1:0-6542 GCA_041484625.1 Terriglobia bacterium
GGAGTTCGTATCACCAATAAGCTTGTGGCGAAAACATCTTTTCAATACAACCGGACCGTCGAAGGCAGAGATCCTTATGACAACGTTTTTGCTGCGCAACTGGTTTACACTTTTGACATTGCTAACCTCTTAAGGATCCGATGAATTACTTCCCTCTCCTTGGGATCCGGGTTCTCATTATTGCTGGTATCTTAGGCGGATTCTGCCTTCTATTGGAACCTGCTGGCCTCTTTAAGCGATGTCCGGGTTTCCGGCAAGTTATCTCGGCGCATTGGGAAAAACTCGAGGCCCGAGCCGAGTCGTCCGTTCCTCGTGCCGCTACCATCCGTGGAACGGTTCGCATTGACAGCCGGATTCAGCCCAGGAGCATGGCCATCAGCATCTACTCCCGCCGCTCCAATTCCCCCGTAGCAGGTCCTGCCCTGACTGTCGCCAATGAACTGGAGAACGTAGTTCTTTACCTGGAGGGAAATCCCAAGGAGCACCGCTCTTCTTCCGCTTTTTTGCTTGATGAGGAGCAGTCACAAACTGTCCCTACCCCAGCCTACAACCACCCTGCCCCATCCATACGACAGGTCAATGAGACTTTTGTGCCTCACGTCTTGCCCATCCGGGTTGGAACCACCGTGGAATTTCCCAATGGCGATCCTTTCTTCCACAATGTCTTTTCCCTTTCCGGCATGAAGAGTTTCGATTTGGGTCGTTTCCCGCAGGGGCAGAAACGGGCCGTTCGCTTTGACAAGCCTGGAATTGTGAAAGTGTTCTGTCACATTCACTCGCACATGAGCGCGGTAATCCTGGTGTTCGACCATCCCTATTTCACAGTCCCTGACAGCAAGGGACAGTTCCTTTACCTGTTTGTTCCCCCTGGAAAATACACGCTGGTGGGCTGGCACGAACGGCTGAAACCGGCTCGGCTGCCGCTTACCGTCACCCCCGGGGAAGCAGTTGCAATCGACGTCGTCTTATGAGAGCCGTAAAGCTTCGAAGCAAGATCATCCTTTTCAACTCGTTCCTGATTGTTGCGGTCATCTCAGGTTCGTTCCTGCTGGTGAACCGCGTGGTGAAGCATCAGATCCGTGACCGCCTGGTACGAGATCTGGAACGGTCTCAGTTGACCCTGGAACAGGTTCAGAACAACCGTCTGCACGAACTGGTTGCATACTCCACCATCGCCTCGGAGAGTTCCACCCTGAAGGCAGCCATTGAGACCTATCAAACCGAACGCACTGGCAGGCAGGATTTTCTCCAGCAGCTCAAGCGCACAGTTGACAACGAAGCCCGAAAGCTCTTTTCGGTTCTTTCGACGGACGTGCTGGTTATCACCAGCAACACCGCGGAAGTGATTGCTCTTCAAGGAATTCCGTCCGCTCAAGACCCGGGAAACCTCAACCTTACCGGCCAGCCTTCCTTAGTCAACAGCCTCAGCAATAATCCTGTGAGCTTCGAACAGGCTGCCAGTATCTGGCGTTTTAATGACAAGGTGTACCGGATTGTCTCGGTGCCGATCCTCCTGCAGGACATTGTAGTAGGAACTTTAAGCAGTGGGTTCGAGATCAGTCCCGAGCTGGTGCGATCCATTCAGGCAAACACCAACAGTGATATCGCTTTTTATGCGGAAGGAGGAATTATTGCTTCCACCTTGACGTCAGCCCAGAACCATGCTCTGCTGGCTACCCTGCCTATGCCTGATGCCGGGGGGCCCAAATTCTCCGGTACGCAGCAGTCAGAGCTGACCCTCAACGGAGAAACCTTTCTGGCACATCGAATTGCACTGGGCGGAGCCTCCAGTGGAAGCTTTGTAATTCTCAACTCCATCGATCAAGCTATGGCCGGAATCATGAGCGGCATCAAGCAGAGCCTGATATTAACGGGGCTTTTCTCGGTGTTTCTGGCCACTTTACTCGGATGGGGGCTCAGCCAGTCCTTCACTCGGCCTCTGATGATTTTTGTTGAATTCATGGATGGCATCACTCAAACCGGAGATCTGAAAAAAAAGTTTCACAGCCCGACACCCAACTATGAAGTAGACGTATTAGCCCGGTCCTTTGAAAGCATGGCGCACTCCCTGGAAGAATCCCAGGCCCAAACGGCCCGTTACCACGAAGAACTGCGACAGAAGCAGTTTAACGAGGAGAAACTCCGAACTCTGGCGATGAGATCCAGGCTGGATGCCCTCATCTCTCAGGTGAATCCCCACTTCTTATTTAATGCTCTCAACACAGTGGGAGTCATGATTGATGAGAATCCGGACGAGGCGCAACGTTTGACTGTGAAGCTGGCCAACATTTTTCGCCGAACCTTGCAGGTCTCAGAAAAGGAGATTATCAGCCTTCATGAGGAATTGAGTTTCATCGCGGATTACCTGGAGATTGAGAAAGCACGCTTCGGAGAGCGCCTTCAGGTCGTGCAGAGAGTGGAAGTGCAGGACGCCCGGATTCCTTGCTTCACCCTGCAACCTTTGATAGAGAATGCCATCAAACATGGAGCTGCCCCCAAAATCAGGACAACCACTATTCGCATAGAAGTCACCCAAACCGACAGCCGGCTGACCATACGTGTTACGGACGACGGAATGGGGATCCCGCGTCAAAACCTGGAGGGCATACTACAGCGGGGTTATGGTCTTCGAAACATGATTGACCGGCTGACGATTCATTATGGGTCCGACTTCACCTGGAAAGTGGAGAGTGAATTCCAGCAGGGGACCACGATTCTGTTGGAGCTTCCCTGCCAACCACCTAAAGAAGCCTTGCCAGGATTGTCTTGACTTGGAATCCTCCCGGTAGCCTGAGATCTTTTCCCGAAAGTGGACGAGGACGACAAGGAAATGTTACTTTCATTGGGCAGATGGAAAAAGAACAATCGCTGAAACAAATTCCCCTGTTCACTGCTCTTTCCCCAGCCGACATTAAGGCTCTGGCGGACCGTACCACCCGAAAGAAGTTGGTCAAGGGTGAGATGCTCTTTACGGAAGGAGAGCCGGCCCACGGCCTTTACATGGTCGAACAGGGGTCCATCAAGATTTTCAAGGTTGCGAGTTCCGGCCGCGAGCAGGTGCTTCACGTCGAGCGGGCGGCGAATTCCGTCGCCGAGATCCCTCTGTTCGACGGCGGCCCTTACCCGGCTTCAGCCGCCGCTCTGGAAGATACCTCCCTCTTGTTCATTGACAAGAGGAGTTTTGACGCCCTTTGCCTCTCACATCCCCAGATCGCCCTCTCCGTCATTCGTGTGATTGGGAGCCGCCTGCGCAAACTCACTCGCCTCTTGGAAGAAATCTCTCTAAAGGACGTTGATCATCGTTTGGCCTGGTGGTTGCTCGAGCGGGCTAAAGAGCAACCGGCCTCCAAGAGTGATTCGGTGGAATTCCAGCTCGACCTTTCCCATGGGGATATTGGGACCAGAATTGGGACGGTCCGCGAAGTGGTCACTCGGTCTTTCAGCCGCCTGGAAGCCGAGGGACTGCTTCAAATCAGCGGGCGCAGGTTGAGGATTCTCAGCATTCGAAGGCTCAAATTGATGCTCGAGGAGTGACCGGGAGGACCAGCCTCTACCCCTGCCAAATTACCGCTCTTCAACTCCAATCGGCACCTTTCCGATTTTTCAACAGGATACACAGTTTTGTGATCGGGCAATGTTAAATGCCTGTAACCTCAGGAACTTTTCAGTCACTAACAGCGTATAGGAATAATTGTAAGGCACTGATGATCTTACCTTGCCTGAGTCACCAGACGGGGCACCATTAATGGAGGTGGATAATGACGGCCGCAGAAAAGAAAAGCCGCAAGAAAAGGCGCTGGGTCTACCTGGGAATCACCCTGGGGGTAATGGTAGCCGCCATTCTCGGCGTCAACGCAGCCTTACGACCCAATAACCAGATTGACCCCTCCAAGCTAGCCACGATTGAGCGGGGAAGTATCGCCCGCTCGGTGGTGGCTACCGGGAAAATTGAGCCGCGGGCCAAGGTGGAAGTTAAGTCCAAGGCGAGCGGAATCGTCGAGCAACTCTTCGTCCACTACGGCGATCCGGTAAAACAAGGCCAGATCCTGGCCGAACTTGACAAAGAGCAATTGCAGGCCCAGGTTCGAGAAGCCCAGGCCAGCCTGCTGGCTGCTCAAGCAGCCCAAGAGTCGGCACAAGCGACTTTTTCACGAAACCAGGTGGAGGCAGAAGGTCCGGACATCCCGTTCCTTAAGATAAGCCTGGGGCGTGCGCAGGACTTGCTCAAGGAAGGCCTGATTGCCAAATCGCTGCTGGAAGACGCTGAGAAAGCCTACCAGATGGCGTTGAACAAGCAAATGGTCGCGCTGCGCAACCTGGGCGTCTCACGGGCAGAAATGGCCAAATCGAAAGCCCAGGTAGCCCAGGCCCAGGCCCTGCTGGAAAGGGCCGAGGAGGATTTGCGGAATTCAACTATTGTGAGCCCGATGGACGGACTGGTCCTTTCCCGAAACGTGGAAGTCGGCGACGCCGTGAGTTCGATCCTGGTTCTGGGTTCCCAGGCCACCTTGATTATGACCTTGGGAGATGTCAGTGACGTGTACGTCCTGGGAAAAGTGGATGAGGCGGATATCGGGAAGGTTTATTTCGACCAGCCGGCCCGAATTGTGGTGGAGTCTTTTAAGGACAAGAAATTTGAAGGGAAAGTGACCAAGATCTCTCCGTTGGGAGTGGAGAAGGATAACGTGACCACTTTTGAAGTCCGGGTCTCTATCCGGAACTTCAGCGGCGAGCTGAAGGCTAATATGAGTGCCAACGCAGAAATCATCCTGGAAGAAAAGCAAAATGTCTTGCTGGTTCCGGAGAGCGCGGTGATTTACGATAAGGAGCGGAACACTTCGCTCGAAGTCCCGGATGTCCAGGCCGAGAAGGGACGCCGGAAGGTTGCTGTAAAACTGGGCATTTCCAACGGAGTGAAGACCGAACTTGCCAGCGGCTTGAATGAAGGGCAGAAAGTCATCTTGCAGTAGGCACCGGGAGGGATCTTGTCAGGTGGCCAGAATGGGGACAGGATCTAGCGACCCGACCGCATCTATCCGTTTAAGACTTACAATGAACTCTATCGAGCGCCTGAGAGGGCACTCTTCGTTTTCTCGGTGATTGAGCAGTCTTCACAAACATGAGCCTCAGGGATCTGCTGCAAGATACCTTGGTGACCTTGTGGTCAAACAAACTCCGCACAGCGCTCACCATGTTTGGAATTGCGTGGGGAATAATATCCATTATCCTGATGGTAGCTGCGGGAGAAGGGTTGCGAGTCGGCCAACAGAAAGTGTCCGACGGGTTTGGCAAGGACATCATGATAGTCTTCAGTGGTCGCACCAGCATGCAGGCGGGCGGCACTCGGGCGGGTAGGCTGATTCGTTGGGAATCCACTGACCATCTAATCATCAAAAGCGAAGCACCTGATTACCAAGAGGTATTACCTGAACTCGGAAGCAACCTGCAGGTCAGAAGCCTCTACAACAACGGATCCCTCCTGGTGACGGCTTCCCTACCGGCTTTTGCGGATGTCCGTAGTATCGGGGTTGGGGAAGGGCGATTCTACAATGACGAAGACACCATGGATAGTCGGAGGGTCGCATTCGTCGGTAGTGATGCTAAAAAGCAATTGTTCGGCACTCGGGGGGCTCTGGGTCAGGCTATCCGCATCGGCGCCATCCCCTACACGGTGATCGGGGTCATGCGGGAAAAATACCAGGACTCCAGCTACGATGGACGTGATATCAGCAAGGTGTTTGTTCCCTTTGGCTCCATGCTGCGGGATTTTCCGGACAAACCTCCCAGTCTGCCCAATTCAGTGGACCGTTTGATGAGGAACAAGTGCTGGCGGCAATCGCCAAACGCCAGCGTTTCTCCCCAACAGACACCCGGGCCATTCAGATGTTCGGCCGGGAGGAGTTCCGTCCCATTATCGACAGTATCACGATTGGCCTCCAAATCTTGATGACATTCATCGGAGCGCTGACTCTCGGCATTGGAGGAGTCGTGTGATGAACATCATGCTGGTCTCGGTGGATGAGCGCATCCGTGAAATCGGATTGCGGCGAGCCCTCGGTGCACGCCGTCTCCACATCAAAGCCCAATTCCTGGCCGAGGCATTGACCCTGACGTTGTTGGGTGGGCTGGCGGGAATCCTGGTGGCCCACTTCCTAGCTTTGCTCGTTGGCACTCTGCCTTTGCTGGGGCCGCTCTATGAAGACACCTCTGGCAAAGGAGACATCCACCTCAGTATTTCCTGGGCCACCATTGCGATTTCGACCGGTTTACTGCTCCTGGTTGGCCTGTTGAGTGGCATGGTACCTGCCCTTCGCGCCTCCCGGCTGGATCCCGCCGCTGCCTTGCGTTATGAATAGGAGCTACCAAGTGGGGGTCGTTATCGGGATAACAAATAATGAGATGTGACCCTGGCCTCACACGCCTTCTCTTGTCAAGAACTATTTGGCTTGAACTCAACTATTTACGCCATTCTTAGCCGTTTTCTTAGTTGAAGGGGTGGCGCTGTTCTGGCTTTTATGTAGCGTTTGAATACGTCCAGACAA
>JBGPHY010000334.1:0-6540 GCA_041484625.1 Terriglobia bacterium
ATATCGGTTCTTATTCATTTCGCCACCGCAATCTCCGACTCCTATCGTGCGGCCAGGTACCACAATGCTTCGTCGATAAAAGATAGGAACTGCTCCATTGCACAAGGGGACTGCGCCCTGACCGGATTCCATGGTCAACTCATAGATGCCTGTTGGCGGAAACCCCTCTGATTCCCTTACCCAGCCGTCCCAGCATGCTCCTCCCAAATCATCCTCTCCAAACCCCGTTTCCAAATCGTCATCTCTGACACACACTCTGACTTGAATCTGCAGATCCCTCAATAATAGCGCAGCAACGCCGGGAGCATGAATTTCGGCCAAGAGATTGCAGGTTGCCAGCCAATACGTGGGGTGCCCAACTTTGGATAAGATCGATAGAAGCGTTCGTGCATATTCTTCCCGATGCTCGGAAAAGAGGACAATCAAGGCATCTGGATACTGCTCAAGAAATGGAACAATCTGGTCGGAGGTGACCTTCGCTTTCATCTGAATGAGGGCATCCAGCACGACTTGATTTAAATCATATCAGGGCAACGAGAGTCAGGGCTTGCGTTGGTTTCCCACTGCCACCTAGTGGGTCCATCCCACAGTGGATAATCCACAACTGGTCCTATTGATAAACGGCGTGACGCAGTTTTCGTATCATGCACTCAGAGGGCTCATTTAGGTCAACTGTTAATGCCTCCCGCCGACGACTCTCAAGGAAACCACCACAACATTCTTGGCTCTGCAAGACAGGCATCGAATGAAACACTCAGTGGCCCGCAATCGCCGCGCGGAGCGCCCTCTCCATCTCCTCGGCGTGAAAGTCCAGTTGAGTCAGCCGCGTGCTGTAACGGACGAGGCCGTCTGGCCCGATCACAAAGGCGCGGCTCGGCCATGCGGCATAAGCAGCCTCCACGCTGCCGTCTATTCGGTCCACAAGCGCGGGAAACTCGAGGTGGAGTTTCCGCGTGCACATGGCGGCGTGATCTTCTTTATCCTGCATAGTCAGGGCGGGGCCCACGCTGATGCCTTCCCGCATGTTCCGCGTGCTCTGCCAGTGGCCAGCGGCGTGCGCCTCTTGGATATAAACGAGAAAAAAAGGCGTGCGCTGCCCATAGTGTCGGAACAAAGCGTTGAGCGCATCAGCCGAAGAACGGAAATTCGGGCACGAGTAACTCCCGAACACGAGCACCACAGGTGTCTTACCCCGGAATTCGCTCAGCCGCACTTGGCGTTTCTGGCCGACCTCCGGCAGCTCGAAATCCGGCGCGAGCCCGTTGATCTGCGGACCCCCTTCCTTTGTGGCCACTTCCCGTTCGAGCCGACTGACCGTAGCGCGCTCACGGGCCGCCTCAGGGCCCAAGTGAAGCCGCGTATAAACAGAAAGCAAGTCGCGGTGGGCCTCCAGAGAAGCCGGGACGGCCCGCGTGACCGCCTCCAGACGCTCCCGGGCTTCCTGCAGATTCCCTGTTCCACTGAGGCATTCGCCCAAGGCCAGCCCCGCCTCGATGGATTCAGGACGGCGGAGCAGCACCGCTTCAATCAAGGACAGGGCTTCGTCGTACTTTTTCGAGACGATCAGGATCTGGCCGAGCGCCAGATTGGAGGCGTAATCGTGGGGATTCTCCGCAAGCTCTCTACGGAATGCGGCAGCCGCACCTACAGGATCGCCCGTATTCAAAAGTGCCAGGCCGTAGAAAGACTGGAGTTGAGGCAGCCTTGGATTGAGCTCGATGGAGCTGGCCAGCTCTTTCACTGCCGCCGGATAATCGCCTGACTCAAAAAACTGCGTGCCCAGTAGAAAGCGTGCTTCCGCACTGTCACCTTTGCTCAAGATTCGATCGAGCAGGATTTGTCCTTTTGCGATCCGTTGCCTGCGGATCAACGCTGTCCCGAGCATGTAGGCCGTAGCACGATCGGCAGGATCGTCGCGTCCTATCGGCTGCAGAAGTTCGATGACCCCATCATAATCGCCCATTTGCAGGTCGCAGTCCGACAGCAGCAAGGTTATTTGCCTCTCCTGGGACCTTTCAGCGTGCAGCGTTGCCAGTTTCTTGGAAGCCCCACGGACCCGTCCGCTCTTTTCATAGGCCTCAACGGAAGGATACTGGAAAGATGGCTGGCTAGTGTTGGCTTTTGGCGGGGGACAGGACACTATCGGCTGAGCTTTCTTCAATTGCAAGGATCTGATCGGTGGCAACATTTCGCAGCGTTTGATGGAGCCTGCTCGGCCATTGGATGTCTATCTCGCGCAAGGTTTTCGATGAGCCAAGGCCGAAGTGAACGCGTGAGTCGCTTGCGCAGGCATAGCCAACCGCCGTGGTGACCTCATTGTACTGCTTCTTCCCATCCTCCCCCGTGATCCGGATCTGAGCGCCCAGTCCCATACGGTTGCTTTTGGTGCCGATGAGTTTCAAGATGACCCAATGGTTCTCATTTCGCGAGGCATTGTGAAAGTATTTGGCTTGGCCGTTCAGGATGCTCAATATGGCATCGACTCGTCCATCGTTGTCGACATCTCCGAAGGCAACCCCACGATGAGCGGAGGCCACCTGGAAGTCGGCGCCAGCTTCGGCGCTTACATCCAGGAATCTCCCGTTTCCAAGGTTGCGGAAGACTGCGTTCGGCTCTTCATAATGGCGGGACGTAAGCAAGGCCACATTGTCGAGAACGTTGCCGCGGGCCACAAACAAATCCTTCCAGCCGTCGTTATCAAAATCGTAGATTCCGTTTGACCACCCGGACATGTCACGTGTTCGAAGAACTAGACCTTGATCATCGGCCTCTAGGAATTCACCCCCGCCCTGGTTTAGATATAGCGGGAAAGATTCATTCTCGATCGCCGTGTGCCAGATATCCGGGCGGCCATCGTTGTCCACATCTTTGAAGTCAACTCCCATGCCCGAGAGGGCATTGGCGCTCTGTTCATAGGCCACTCCACTCTGCATGCCAACCTCTTCAAATTTTTTTCCGCCGACATTATGAAACAGGAAGTTAGGGAGAGTATCATTGGCAACGAAAACATCCATGAATCCATCCCCGTCATAGTCGGCCATTGCCGCACCCATCCCCTTGCCGTATTTCCCGCTGATGCCCATTTCGCGGGACACATCCGTGAAGGTGCCATCGCCGTTGTTGTGATATAGCGTGTCGGGAAGAGGCTCATATTGTTTCGGATGACAGTAGGCGCGCATTTGGGGATTGGGACCGCAAAAGGGATCCTGGTTGACTTCCCATTTACAGTAGTTCGAAACAAACAGATCCACTAAACCGTCGTTGTCATAATCGATCCAAAGAGCCGAGACCGACCACATTTTTTTTCCTCCCAGGATCCCTCCTCCCACGCCCGCCTTGTCAGTTACATCGCTGAATGTGCCGTCCCGGTTGTTGTGCAAAAGCTGATTCTTCGTCACATTGACGACGTAAAGATCGGGATATCCATCATTATCGTAATCGCCAACGGCAGCACCCATTCCATAACCACTGCCCGCCACACCGGCTTTCGTGGTCACGTCACTGAACGTGCCATTGCGGTTATTATGAAAGAGGCGATTCCAGTATATGGGGGCCTGTTTTTCGAGACTAGGAATCGATGCCCCATTCACGAAGAAAACATCCAGATAACCGTCATTGTCGAAATCCAGCAGTGCCACACCCGCCACCATGGTTTCAGGCTGATTTTTGTTTGGGGTCGGAGAGCTATTGGTGACGAAAGTGAGCCCTGCGCGCGCGGCGAGATCCTCAAAAGAAATAGTGTTTGACGCAGACGCCGCCAGAAAAGCGGAGAATGAAGTTGCTGCAATTGTTAAGGATTTCATTGGCTTTTGTTGGGGACTTCAATCAACATAAGCGCCTTCGGCGTCAGCACAATGGGGAATCAATTCTTGCGGAAAGTCGCTGTTCAGTTAGAAGCCCCGGGACCTGCCGTGAGGCCCAACAATGCTGCGAGCATAACGAATACCGATTACATAAACGTGCCCCATGGCCTATTCAAATTCACCACCACGAATGAAAATGTTCCCGATTCCTCCTTTAAGGGGGAATTTTTGTGAAAGTGCCCCATGACCTTTACAAGCTCACCACCGCAGATGGAAAAGGCTTGGTAGCCGCGCGGAGCGCAATGGCGACTGCGGTCGCCGTGAGCCGTGGGTTTTTTGCCGGTTTCACAAGCCCACGCTTCCCGCAAAAAGCGCGGTCGGCGTGGCTACCAAATCTCGCATTTTCAAAAGAAACATCCTAATGACATGAGACTAGATCTGAAGGCTTAGGCGGATCGAGCTCACCGTAAGAGAGCCCCTGGGCCCAACAAGCAGCGCCCCCGCAACCTCCGGCAGCTTGCCATTAAAGAGAGTTCCCATTCCACTTGTTTCAACTTGGAGGCTTCGCCGGAGGCGGCGCATCTGGCTTGTCTTCAGCCTCTCTCAGCTCCTGTCGCACAGCTTCGCGGGCCTGCTTTTCGGCGTCCAACCTCACTACAATGGCTTGTTCCCGATCCCCGTCCTCCTTTCGCTTGAGCCGATAGTAAAGCGTCGCCAGCGCGATGTGGGCCTCAACAAAGTTGGGGGAGACCTTCACAAGCGCCTCAAGCTCTCGCTTCGCATCTTTGAGATTTTGCATGGCGAGGTAAAGAATCGCTATTTGAAAAATGATCCCCACATCACCAGGGCGCACCTCTAATGCATGCTTAAACAAGCGGTGGGCTTCCTCGTATTGTTGCTCCTGCTTCAAGAGCACTCCCAAGTACAAGTTCGAATCGAAGTCGTTGGGATTAATCTTCAGCTCAGCGCGATAAGCTTCCTTGGCGCCAACTGGATTGGCCGTATCTCTCAAGGCCTGTCCTAAATACGCGTGAGCGAAAAGCAAATTGGGGTTCAGCTCTACGGCCTTCTGCAAATCCACCAGCGCGCCCGGAGCATCATAAGCAATTAGCTTTGTCGTGCCCAGCAAGAGCCGCGCCTCGGCAGAATCGCCGTTCTTCAAAATCTTGTTGATGATGACCTGCCCTCTGGCCACCTGCCGGTCGCGTACCAGGGCGGTGCCAAGCATGTAGACGATCGCCAGGTCGTCTCCGTGGGTTGGTTCGAGCGGGTCTAAGAGCTCAATGACCTTCTTGTTTTCGCCAAGGCGGAGATGGCAATCCGCCAGAAGCATGATAACGCGCACGTCGTGCGGCATTTCCTCAAGGACTTTCTTGAGGTTCTTCACGGCCAAAGCAAGTTTGTTGGTTTTGTAGTAAGCCAGTGCGAGGTTCAGTCGGATTTGAGGAAGTGGCTTCAAGCGCAATGCACGCTCATACTCTACAATCGCTTCCTCATACCGTCCAGCGCCCGCCAGGGCCGCGCCGAGGTCTGATCTTACCTGGGCAACATCAGGGTACTGCTTCAAGAACAAGCGATAATCTTTGATGGCCTGATCCAGTTTGCCAGCCCGATGAAGTGACTCGGCTTCCTTCAGCAAATCTTCGGGAGTCCGCGCAGTTTGGCCGGCCAGAACACCCGCCCACGGCAGAACCGCAAAGAAGGCGCAAAGCAACCGCCGAATAAAGAAAACTGACACGCACGCTGCGGAACGGTCTCCCATGTCCTTGCCCAACCGAGAGTATAGCTGAGCCGCTGGTGTCCGCGAAAGGCCAAAAGAAGAATCTCGCCGTAAGGTCCACCATCGAAGAATATTTATCTGTCGGCCAGAACCACCATACACAATAACCATATCCACCCAAGTTTTGCGAGGCGTAACTCTCCGTAAATGAAGGTAGCAGGGGTGTGAAATGCTTGGTTTTGATCCAGTCCTGAGCGACATAAGCGCCGCTCCATGAGTGCCGAACTGCGGTCTCCAACCGCCGCGACAGACGAATGCAAAATCACTCTTAAGTCGCTGCATGCAGAGTTACGAGACTAAGCCAAATTTTGCGGTAAGTAGGATAGCCCCCAATGCAGTAACCGCCTCAGCACACCAAAAAAAGGGGCGCCCTTGCGGGACGCCCCCTTTCCTCGTCTCAGTGGCCTTCCGATCGCGATCAGAAAAAGAACTTGACCGCCATCTCAATGATTCGGTGACCTTGCTTATCCGTGGTAATGCCGAAGTTCGGGTTATTCGGCTTGAGAGTGTTCGCATCGAAGCTAAGGCCGAGATTCCCTCCGTTGAAGGACCAAAGCGGGTGGTTCAGGAAATTGTACCCTGTAAAGCGCAACTGCACCCTCTTGGACTCGCTGATCTGGAAATTCTTGTGGAGTCCCAGATCCCAGTTGAAGTAGCCCGGCCCATAGATGGGTGGGATAATGATCGGGCCGTTCTGGCCGATGCTGGTCGGTGCGGCGAAACAATTCGCGTTAATGTACTGGTGCGCCCCGAGGCCCGACCTCGGATCACACGTCAAGACCGGGTTGAGCTGGATATTTGGCGTGCCCAGCAACGAAGCGTTGCTGATGTTGAAGGTGGTGCCCGGGATCTTGGCGCTGTTGAGATTCATCCCGAAGTTCTGGGTGTTGAGACCCGACAGGTTGGGGCCGCTCTGCAGCTGCGTGATGCCCGAGATCCTCCAGCCATTGATGAAGC
>JBGPHY010000335.1:0-6509 GCA_041484625.1 Terriglobia bacterium
CTGCGCTCATACATCATGGCAAAACTGCTGTGGGACACGGGCGTGAACGTCGAAAAACTGATCGAGGAATTCCACGAAGCGTACTACGGCAAAGCCGCCGGTCTCATGCGGGAGTACTTCGAGCTGTTGCACGGCGAAGTGAGGATGCCACCCAGGGGTTTGGGGAAGCACATTTGGATTTATGGAGTCCCCGACTACTCCGATCACTTCCTGCACAACGCCAGAGACTTGTTCCAGCGGGCTGAACTTGCGGCAGAGAACCAGGCTGTCAGGTCTCGCGTCCAAAAGGCAAGGCTCTCCATCGACTATGTGGACTTGCTGCAGTCGATGAGGTTCGAAGTGAAGGACGGGCAATATTCGCCGTCTGACCTCCAAGGATTGAAAGCCCGCTTTGAGGGCTTTCTCGCCGGCGTGCGGCGCTTCGGTATTACCGAACTTCACGAGGACTCCAAACTCGCCGAGGACGAACGGCTGTTTCGTACCAACGTGAAGTCCTATCGTGTGGAAACCCTCGAGAACCCTTCGTTTCGGATCGACGTGGCGCCGGAACTGAGCGGGCGGGCGATCCGCATCATTGACAAGAGGACCGGTAGAAATATCCTACGCCGCCTCGATCCCGGCGAATTTGAGAACCCCGACACGGGCGGATTGGCGCTGTTTGTATCACCCGATTTCTATTCGTCGTCTTATGAAACTATGTGGCAGTTGGAATCGAGAGGAGGACCACGACAATTAACCCTTGCGGGCTCCAGCGGGAAGGGGTTCAAGCTGCGCCGCATCCTACGGCTGCCCACGGAAGGAGCTGCGCTCGACACCGAAACTTTGCTCGAAGCAACTGGTGCCGTGCCAGTTGAAGTGGTTCTCCAGTCCCGGTTCGAGGCCGACCCAGGAAACATTGACGATGCTCTAGTGGCTTTTCGCAGACAGGATGGATCCCTCTGCGAGAAGAGACTGATCCAGCCGGATGAACAACCGTCAGGATTGGAAGTGTATTCCGGCCGAGAATTACCTGACGGGCAGTGGCGGCTCTTGCCGGTGGGGAAGAAACCCTTCTTGCTTAACCTTTTTCAAAAAGACCAAGTCGAACGATCTTCGCTGGAGTGGAATGCTCGAACTCCTCACAGGGTGACTCTGACAGTGTGGTCAAACAAAAGGATACTCGCTCCCGGCGAACGCTTAGAACTCAAGACGAGTTACCGAATAGAATGAATTCAGGTTATCCCGTAGACCTGGCTTTTCGGCACTTAGACACAAGGGCACCCGGGCGATCGTAACGGGTTGGAGAATGATTTCAGAGCGGCTGAGTCAGCCGCCTGATTTCGGGGTTCTGCAAAAACACAGCAATGGCGTTCTACAAAATCGCCCTACAGCAAGAGTGACACTCACATCCCCATATTGCTGACTGACCTATTACTTTTTCTTGCCGTTTTCTCTGCCCCTTCTCTCCTCCAATGCTTTATGATCTGCCCATGATTCTGATGGAGGGCTTGATGAGGTGGATTGCAGCATTGGCTTCCATGCTTATCTGCATGGCTGGTATCAGCCTCGCAGCCGGCAAGACGATCACGGTTGATTACCGAATCTTCCCGGGCTTGGCGGAGATGGATGGGAACTGGGCTGCATTGTCAGTGGCCAGTGACGGGAAGGTCTACATGGGGCTGGCTTACCATGGCAGTGATGGCCACATGGTTTGTTATGATCCGAAGTCTGATCGCATGACGGACATCGGAAATCTCACCCGGTTGGCCGGCGAAGCTAGCCTACGACTCGGTCCACAATCCAAGATTCACGCCAAATTTGGTGAAGGTAAAGATGGCCGCATCTATTTCGGGACCCACGCAGGCTATTGGTGGAATTATGCCCGCGTCGGCACTCGAGAAGGGTACCCCGGCGCTCACTGGATGGCCTACGACCCTCAGTCCGGGATGGTAGAAGATTTTGGGATAGGTCCGCGATATGAAGGGATCAACACGGGGGCCTACGATCCCCAACATAACCGGATTTATGGCCTGACTCATCCACGCGGCCATTTTGTTTATTACGATGGGGCGAGTGGGAAAGCGGTGGATAAGGGCCGGATGAACAATTTTGAATCCATCTGCCGTACACTCGGAATCGATGACGCGGGAAATGTCTATGGGAACTTTGGGGCAGGACAAATCTACAAGTACGATCCCGGGACTGACGAGATCATGGAACTTCCGCTTCATATTCCTATCCGGCAAAAGGGGATCTCCCTGGGGCGGGACTACAACAAGTCTGAGACTCACTGGCGGACGGTGGTCTGGGACGATGAGGGAAAGAAATTCTATGGTGTGGACGAGAGCGCCAGTCTATTGTTTTCATTCGATCCGAAAGCAGGACAACACGGAGAAGTGAAACTGCTGGGGCAACTCTCCACTGAAGAGATGAAAGAGCGCCGCGACATCCCTTATGCCACCTTGACTCTTACCCTGGGCTTGGACCGCAAGCTCTATTATGCCATTCCAGAAAAAGAATTCGATTACGGGGGGAGTTCGGGCGTGGGTGTCTCACACCTGATCACTTACGACTTGAAAAGCGAGAAGACCGAAGATCTGAGAGAGATTCGTCTATCTGATGGCCGCTCTGTAATCGGTTTAAACTCCGCCCACACGGCTCCAGACGGGACCCTCTATTTTGTCGGGGCCATTGAACTTCGCGAGAAGTCGGGCCAGAAGCTGGAGTCCGCAGGCAAGATTGGCAACGTTCCTTACCGGCTGGCCCTGGTGATTTACCACCCATCTGAGCACCGGGATCTAAAGCGGCCCGCGGCCGCAACCAAATGAATAGACCATTTCGATTCCTTCCCTACTCCATGATTTGTTTGCTGGTGCCCAGTCCGGCGTTGGCCCAGCGGACGCTGGATTACGACCATGTGGTAGTCCTGCAGACTCGGATCGATGCTCGAGACCTGGGATATCCTCCTCTCGATGTCATCCCCAACGGAGAGTCAGCGATCACCTCTTTGGAGATTGCGCCAAATGGGAACCTCTACGGCGCGACCAGCGGCAAACGGTCACACCTGTTTGTATTGAACCCGCGCCATGGCTACGTGCAACCGTTGGGTTTCTTGCCGGAGACGACCAGTGTGACCCATGCACTGGCAGTATCACTGACAGGAGAAGTCTACATTGGCGCCTCGCCCAATGGGCATCTTCTCAAGTACACGCCTCAGAACGAAGATCATCAGCCGATTAAGGTCAAGGATGCCTGCAAGGTGTCAGATCTGGGGCAGGCCCTCAATGGAGAGAGTATTTTTGCCCTGACCATCGATCGAGGTTCCAACACTCTTTATGGATTGACTTCTCCGAACGCCCGCTTTTTCAGTTATTCCATTGAGAAGGAAACATTTTCGGACATTGGCGCGGTAGCCAGGAAAATCCCGGAAGGAGAGAAGTTCGAAACACAGAAAATGATGTCGCTGATGTTGGTGCACGATGGAAAGGGCAGGGTTTACTGCTCCGGCGAAAACGGAAGCCTCTTCAAATACGAACCGGATAGCCGGAAGCTTGAGAAGCTCAATCTCTCTGTTCCTGCAGTTCCGGGAAGGGAACCCTGGACGAGGGTGGATGCGTTCCTCGTGGATTCGGCAGGCGTCATCTACGGAGGGTCCTCTGACGGTTACCTGTTCCGTTTCGACCCGGAAAAGCTCACTATCCAAAATCTCGGTAAACCACTCACTCAATATTGCCTCGCCGGGCTCGTGCAAGGCAGCAATGGAAAAATCTATGGGATTGGCGGTGATGAGGACGAAATGGCTCGCCTGTTTTCTTATGATCCGAAGACAGGCAGCTACGAAATCCTAGGATTTGTGGATGTGAACCGGCGGCCTTACTACAGTTGGCAGGCTTATGTCATCAAAGCCATGACCATAGGGCAGGACGGAACGGTCTACCTGGGTCAGAGTGAGCGAATTTCGAAGCTGTATCTTTTCTTTCCCCAGTAGCGGATCTCTATAGCTTTGCTTTGGTCCATGAAATTTAGCTCCTTCGGAGCCATATCTTTAGAAAGCACGGGGTCAGCAATGAAACTCAATTGTCTTTCTAGTCTATTCTTCGTATTCGCCACGGCTTTATCGGCATTCATTCTAGGTCAACCAGAGAACTCTGCCGTGCACGATCCTTTTCCTCGAGCCAAATGGCTGCAAAACGGTTTGATTGATGCGGGGGGAACCCATGAGCCATTTCTTTTTATTGTCCGACGCGGAGGGCAGCGGCAAGATGCAAAGGAAGAGTATCAGCTTGCTCAAAGCGAACAGCTCCTGGCCAGACTGAAAGAGCAAGGGGTAGAAGTCTTTCACACCCACCTTTACAAAGGGTTCGGCATGGCTGCAGAGAAACCGGAGATGGAAGAGGCCAAACAAGTGGCCGAGCTGGCTCACCGTTACGGGTTGAAGGTAGATAGTTATATTCAGTGGAATACCATGATGTTCGAGACCTTCTTGACAGAAGAGCCTCGAGCCAAGGATTGGATCCAGCGGGATGCCTTGGGCAAGCCGATTCTGCTGACCTACGGTTACCAGCAGTCGTTTCGGTACCGTCCATGCTTCGCGCATCGGGAGTATTTGGACTATCTGAAGAGAATTGTGCGATATGCAGTAGAAGAGGTCAAAACTGACTTTATCCACTTTGACAATTTCGATCTGAATCCGGAACCCGATTCCTGCCACTGTCCGGCTTGTGTGCAAGGGTTCCGTAATTTCCTCAAAGCCAAGTACCCGCCGGAAAAAAGGAGGGAGCGGTTTGGTTTTGAGAACGTAGACAACGTCAACCCGCCGCTATGGAACAGCCAGAACCCTCCCGAAAAGATGGAGATCATATTTGACCCGGGTATTCAGGAATGGATTGATTACCGTTGCCAACTCATGTCGGATGTTTTGCAGCAGATGACAGCTTACGCCCGATCGTTGAACAGTGAAGTGGCCATTGAGGTGAACCCTCACGGCATCACAGGGGGAAATCGTGCCTGGGAAGCGGGCCTCGATCACGCCCGCTTTCTGAAATTCACGGATGTTTTCTGGACGGAGGAGGAGAATGATCCCGGTTTTCTGGCCGATGGTCGTCTCATCTCGAAAATCCGCAGTTACAAGCTGGCCAGGGCATTCAACAACATCCTGCTGGCCTACATTGCCGGTGATGCGGTGGCCATGGCAGAGTGTCTTACCTTCAATCAGACCCTTGGATTCGTGGGCGATGATCCCTTGAGTGCGGACATGCTCAAATACATAACCTTCTACCGGCAGAACCGTGAGTTCTTCCACAGGACGGAAGATGTGGCTACAGTGGCCGTCTTACGCTCGTATCCATCCATTGCTTATCACAACGCCAAGGCCCAGTTAAGTGCCATCCTGATGGAGCAGACGCTCATCCAAAGCCGCATTCCTTTTGACTTGGTCTTTGATGAACACCTGGCTGACCTTTCCAAGTACAAAGTCTTGATTCTGCCGGATTCAGAATGCCTTTCCGACCAACAGATTACTGCGGTCCGCCAGTTTGTTGATCGGGGTGGAGGCTTGCTGGCGAGCGGGGGAGCGGGTCTATATGATGAGTGGCGCAGAGTTCGTGTCCGTCCGGGATTAAGCGGGCTGGTCGATTCTCAACCGCGGGCGGAGGCCTACCAGGAACGGGTAGAGGGATCTGATGCTGCCGCGCGATTACCCGTCCGCAAGGAATATGGGAAAGGCCGCGTGGTTTATTTTTTCTCCTTACCATTTGACGGGATTATGCCCGACCCCGGCCCTTACTTCAACATCGACAACCGTTTCTGGAAGCGCCCAAAGAATTGGCCGGAGATTCAAGAGGCAATTCGGTGGGCTGGGAAAGCTGCTTTGCCAGTTGAGGTCAGTGGGCCGGCATACCTGGTGGCTAACCTGGTATCTCAGTCGGACAAACAACGGCTGCTGCTGCATCTTGTGAACTACAACGCCAGGAATGCACCTTCAATTCGATCTGTCGATGTGAACCTTCAGACTCCAGCTGGAAAGTCAATAAAGGAAGTGCGGCTGATCACGCCGGGTTCAACCCATCCGGAGAATCT
This sequence comes from Terriglobia bacterium, assembly GCA_041484625.1. GTDB lineage: Bacteria > Acidobacteriota > Terriglobia > Versatilivoradales > Versatilivoraceae > JBGPHY01. The sequence goes on from JBGPHY010000335.1 coordinate 6,058, forward strand.
TGAGTTCTCGAAGGCTGATTCCCGCATCACCTTCACAGTGCCGGAAGTTAAGACGTACTCGGTGATAGTCGTGAGTTGGTGAATTAAGGATTGAAGGCCATATGAAAAAAGCAACATTGTGGCTCCTGCTATTTCTGGTTGTTGGCAAGGCTATAGAATTATGGTCATCCGATCAGGACAAAACAAACCCCAGACTGCGGCAGAACTTCAATGCCGGCTGGCTTTTTCAACGCCAGTCGGCGGGAGCCGGTGATTTAGGCTCGTTTGACCGGACCAGCGGGCAGGCTGGGCAGGTCGAGGCCCGCTTCCTCGGAGCTGAAGCTCCGGGATACGACGATTCTTGGTGGCAGACAATTCAACTTCCACATACCTGGAATGCCCATGATGTCAGCGATGAAAGACCTGGTTACTGGCGAGGCATCGGCTGGTACAGGAAGCACTTCAGACTCGAA
>JBGPHY010000336.1:0-6506 GCA_041484625.1 Terriglobia bacterium
GTCGTAGCTCCATACATGGTTCGCACGCTCCGGCCGCAGCCGCACGCAAGACCCATCGTTCAGCCACAACCGCGCTCGTGGATGCTGTTTTGCTGGCACTTTCAGCCCCTCCCGCCGCCAGATCCGCTGCACGCGGTCTTTGCCTACTGGCCAGCCTCGGGCCTGCAACAGCGCCGTGATCCTCCGGTAGCCGTAGCGGCCATACTCGCTGGCCAGCGCGATAATGTCCCGCGTCAACGCATCCTCGTCCGTGCGATGCGCCGGCTGATAGCGCTGCGTTCCGCGCCACTGTTTCAGCATCCGGCATGCCTGCCGTTCGCTCACCCCATACTTTCTGCGCGCATGTTCCACCGCGCCCCTGCGCCGCTCGGGGCTTAGAAGTTTCCCTCCGCTACATCCTTCAGAATCTGTTTCTCCAAAGACAGCTCTGCCACCAGGCGCTTGAGCTTCGCGTTCTCCCGCTCCAGCTCCTTCAACCGCTTTGCCTGATCCAGCTTTAATCCGCCGAACTCTTTCCTCCAGCGGTAAAACGTCTGCGCCGTGATCTGGGCATCCCGGCAGGCTTGTGGGGTGGTCTTTCCGTTCGCGATCTCCACTTCAATCTGCCGCAGCAGCCTTACGATCTGCTCCGGCTTGTATTTCTTCAACGGCATACCAGCTTCCCTCCAGAGTGGATTCTCTCTCACTCCCGCTGGTACAAAAAACCCCGGTCACGTCATCATGTCGCCAACGGTGAACTTCCCGTCGAGCCGTATTACGTTGCCGCCCACGATAATCCCGAAAAGAGAGGCTTTTATTCTGCGGCCGAATTAGAGCAGCATGGCTGGACTTACCACATGGTCCGCACATCCCTCAAGCCGGACCGCATACGGAAAAACGTTCGTCGAAAAGGGCTATCGGGTTTCGAACGCATATGGCCTGATCAATGTCCCGACAATTTTCCTCATCGATAGCGGCGGCACCGTGAAAGTCAGGTGCATGGGTTTCGGCAAGAAGGACCGGGAGACGATTGCGGCGGAACTCGCCAGCCGGAAGAAAATGGCACCGGCGGCTTTTTTCCGGCCGGATGAGGTTATACTCGAGCACAAACCGGATTGAAGCTCGAAAAATCCGGTCCGGACCTGAATGGTTTACCGCAAATCTTGGTTTCACCCTGGCAAAGAAGACGCTCCCGAGGTCCACATCCAGATGCATGAGTGCCAATTGTTTATTGCGAAATGGGGGGGATTAAATGGCAGAACAGAACAAATGGATTACAACAGAGTATCCGGAAGTCGTATTTGAAAACAGCAACGTCGGCAGACTGAAGAAGAAGATTTGGGACGCTTCCGAAGAAGAGATTGACCAGATTTTAGAGGATTATTGCATTCCGGCCGGGTCCGAACTCGGCAAGGCAGGCTGCTACATTCAGAACACTCCCCGAGTGCATGTTATTGAGAAGAGAAGGAAGAACGACGCGGTACTCGTTCCCGTCGGGTGTACCGAAAATCATGGCATTCATGCCAACAGCGGACTGGATACCTTCATGTGCACACAGATTTGTGAAGGCGTCCGACGTTATACCGCCAAGCAGGGCAGAGAAGTTGCTCTTGCTTTCCCGCCGCTCAACTACGGCGCACATCCTTATCACCATATCGGCATGGCCGGAACGGTTGTCGTGCCTGAGGACGCCGCCAGGGAAACCATTATCTATACACTGCTGGGTCTTTGGGATGACGGCTTCCGCAAGATCATCCTGGTGAATAACCACGGCCACCTGTGGATGCTAGAATCTGCCATCCAGGAATTCTTCAAGAGATACGAGCTGCCGGCATTCGCAACGGTTGTCGAATGGCACAGGGCGGTTAGAGAATTCTTCTACCCGACCGGCAAAGACAATTCCATGACAACACACTTTGTCCATGCTGATGAAGCGGAGACTTCCGTAGGACTGCTACTATTCAAGGAGATGATCGACATGGGCGTGGTCGTCGATGCCCAGGCTGAGAACTTTACACTGAGCGCCCATTTCGACGCCTCCGTCGATCCCTACCGCCGCCCGCAAGGATGGGCCCAGGCAGAAGGCCATAACGCAATCGAGCGCTTCGGCACGCCGGAAGGTGTAGTCGGATACCCCTCAAGGGGAACTGCCGAAAAGGCTAAGAGACCGATCGCCGCCATCCTAAAGTACCTGACCCTCATGATCGACGAGGTTCTCGCGGCATTCCCGGTAGGACAGGTTCCTCCAATTGAGAAATTCACCTTCCGTTCCAAAGAAGAGATTGAAGCTTGCCTGAAGGAACCCATGAGCGAAGGCTGGAAGTCCGTACACGAACTGCATAAGATCGGCATTTTCTGAAAGAGGGCAGAACGGAGATTCCTACTCCGGTCACACAAGGATGATGGACTTGCATTCCCGAGTGTGACGCTGTGGGCACATTTTCCCCGCTCTTTGTGGTACCGCTTCCGTGGTTTGAGCCCAGTACGTCTTTCCTTATGCGCTGTCATGACATGGGGTAATAAATGATGACCGACAAAATGAAAGCGGTCGTTATGCGAGGCCCCAATGAATACGGGGTCGAATTGGTTGATATCCCTAAACCGGGTTACAAAGAGGTCCTTGTAAGAGTGAAAGCCGTGGCCATCTGCGGTTCCGATCCTAAGGTGTTTTCCGGCGCCTATCTGAACATCAACTGGCCGCCCTCGTTCCCCTTCATTCCCGGCCATGAATTCTCTGGTGAAATTGTAGCACTGGGCGAAGGCGTAACAGAATTTAAGGCTGGCGACAGAGTCGCCGGCGAAGCGCACTGCGGCTGCGGTTACTGCGCTAACTGCAAGGCTGGAATCTATAATCTGTGCTTTAACTATGGTAAGAGCGAAAATGGACACCGGCATTATGGATTTACTTATCAGGGCGCCTATGCGGAATACAACGCCTATAACGTAAAAGCCCTGGCCAAGCTGCCCGGCAAGATATCCTACGAAGAAGCATCGCTCGTCGACACCGCAGGCATCGCGTTCCAGGCCATCAAGCTTAGTGGCATCACCCCGGGCGGTTATTCCGTAACCTTCGGCCCTGGTCCTATTGGCATCTTTGTGATGCAGATCGCCAAGAGCATGGGCAGCAAAACCATTATGGTTGGACGCAGAGAGCGCCTACAGGCCGCCCGGAGGCTCGGTGCAGACTACATCGTCGACTACGAGAGCATAAACGATGTTGTTGCCGCGGTCAGAGAAATGACCGGCGGCACAGGGGCTGACGAAGTATTCGAGTGCGCAGGCACGCAGGACGCAGTTCTGCAGGCAGTACGCTGCGTAAAAAAGAACGGCAATGTCTCCGTCATCGCTCTGCCCACAATGGATGAGATGATGATTCCGGTTAAAACCATGGTCTTGAATCAGATTACCGTTCACGGCTCGAGGGCCAACCCGAACTGCTCCGAGAAAGTTATCGAACTCATGTCCCAGGGCAAGCTCAATGCCAAAGATATGATTACCCATGAGTTTCCGCTGGATGAAATCCACGAAGCCATGAATACCTTCGTCAAACGCATCAACGGCGCACTGAAGGTGGTCGTAAGGCCATAAGAGCGTTAGTTGCAATTCCTTTGAGGAAATTCGGCAAATACAGGACCAGGAGGAATGGCCGTGAACAGTAACGAGAGAAAGGCGTTGAATGAAAAGTGCCGGGGAATACGCTATCTCACCATGGACGCCATCGGGCGTGTCGGGATAGGTCATGTAGGCGGCAGCCTTTCGATAGTAGAGGCTCTGGTCGTTCTTTATTGCAAGCACATGAATGTCGATCCGCAGAATCCCCGCATGGAGGGAAGAGACCGCTTTGTCCTCTCCAAAGGACATGCAGGCCCGGCACTGTATTCCGTGCTAGCGGATAAAGGATATTTCGACAAAGAACTTCTCAATACCCTCAATCAGCCGGAGACCCGTCTTCCCAGCCATTGCGACATGAACCGTACACCCGGCGTGGATATGACGACAGGCCCGCTGGGACAGGGAATGTCTTGCGCAGTTGGCATAGCCATCGGCGCAAAAATCAAGCGCGACGGCGCCCGTGTGTATGCGGTCATCGGCGATGGCGAGAGCCAGGAAGGCCAAGTCTGGGAAGCCGCCATGTTTGCTGCCCAGATGAAATTGGACAATCTAATTGCGTTTACCGATTACAACAAACAGCAGCTAGATGGTTTGGTGGATCAGATCAATTCCCTGGAGCCGCTAACAGACAAGTGGGCAGCCTTCGGATGGAACGTGATCAACGTAATTGACGGCCACGACGTGGCAGAAATAGATGAGGCGATTGTCAGGGCGAAGGACTGCAAAGGCAAGCCCAGCATGATCATACTCAACACGATCAAGGGGAAAGGTGTATCTTTTGCCGAAGCGGCCGGAGCCACTCTTACTACGTCTAACCATAATATGCTCGTTACACCAGAGCAGCGGCAGCAGGCGCTGGAAGAGCTGAAGGCAGAGTGCTGATCATGTATGAAAACATGGAAATGAAAGCTGTATTTGCTTCGGAATTGGAAAAACTAATGGCCTCCGATGACCGGCTGGTTCTGGTTGATGCCGACCTCGCGAGGGCGAACGGCACCCTGGGTATCCGAAAGAGGTTTCCTGACCGGGCATTCGACGTTGGCGTAGAAGAGCAGAATATGGCTTCGGTGGCAGCAGGCCTTGCTTCCTACGGTTTTATCCCATTCATCACAAGTTTCGCAGCGTTTGCGGCGCGGCGCATGTGCGATCAGGTGGCCATATCCATCGCCTACGCGAAAAGCAACGTCAAGATCGTCGGTACCGACCCGGGAATCACGGCAGAACTGAACGGCGGTACGCACATGACCATGGAAGACATAGGTATCATGCGCAGCATACCTGGGATGGTAATTTTTGAGCCGGTGGACGCCATACAGCTTGCGAAAGCAATGCCTGAAATCCTGAAATTTGATGGCCCTGTATATATCAGGCTGTTCAGAAAAACCGCCCCCGCAGTATTTGAGGATGATTACAAATTCGCCCTGTTCAAGGCAGATGTCCTGAGAGAGGGGACAGATATTACGTTATTTGCTACCGGCATTATGGTGGCACCAACCCTCGAAGCAGCCGATAAACTGCGGGAAAAACGAATTTCGGCCGAGGTCATTAATGTGCACACCCTAAAGCCCATTGATGCAGACACAATAATCCATTCTGTCCTGAAAACCGGTGCGGCCGTAACCTGCGAAAACCACAACGTCATCGGCGGACTGCGATCTGCTGTTGCTGAGGTAATTACAGACAATTGCCCCGTACCGCTCAAAGGTGTTGGCGTGCAGGATCACTTCGGAGAAGTAGGAAAGAGCGCCTATCTGTTCAAGAAATTCAAAATGACCGCAGACGATATTGTTGGACGGGCGATCGACTGCATGGCAATGAAAAAGCAGTGCGCCCAAGCCAATCCTGCCGCCGTTCCCTCCGCGACTTCCAAAGTCTCGTAAGTCATTTCCGGCACGAACGCGGGCAGTACCGACTTCACTGAAAACGATCCGGCAAACGCGGGGTGGTAGAGATTTCGGCGCACGACGACAAGCAGGTACCACATTCTCGCTTTGATTGCCTCAAAATCCGATGCGTGCGCGGGTAGAATCCTTCGGAAAAAGGCAGCAAACGGGTGGCGATTCCCCAAAGATGCTGCCGGCCAGCAGGTTCAGGCGACGATCGAGTTCACTTTGAATTGCCCCAAGCACACTGAGTGACGTCGACCAATAAATTCCCTCGATGCCATCAATGAGGCACAGGCACCTGGCTGTGTAGTCGGGTTACCGGACATCGACATCCGGGTCCAGAAACGGGTTTCTGGGAAATCTCCTCTCGAAGCGTATTTATGAAGGTCTTGCGGGGGTCCAGAAGGATTAGGGTTGAAGTCGAGCTCCAGGCCGAAGACAAATCGATATTAAGGGAGAGGCAGCAAAAAAAGCCCGGACTCCCCGAATTGAAAATCCGGGCTTTCGTGTTTTCGACAAAGAGTATTCTTGTCCAAAGTTTGACACCGTAGCCCAGTAAGTAGCCCGAATAAGGGAGGAAGTTGCACAGTTATCCGACGCAGATTCAACGCATTAGATTGTTTTACATCGATGGTTCGGGACCAGGAGGTCAGTCATTTTGTTCCGTTTGTTCCAGTTGGCTGGAGTAGCTGGCCGCAACGCATTGAGGGCACAAGCCTTACTTAAGCACTTGTCGTTTCGATTCCCACCGCCCTTACCAACCATTCTTCTGGCAGGTCCGGACTTAGCACAATTCTGAGGGGCAAGAGAGTCAGTATAGGCCAGTGCGAACGGGAAAGCCGTGCCCACGCCCGGAGAACTTAATTGTCCAGAGAATGTTTTTTGGGGAAAAGGTGCGTTCTCTTCGCGGTAGGTTTCAGTCGGCTGTGACTTGGACGGCTCGAACAATAAAGCGATTGGGGGCTGCTCCCACATAATCGAAGGGGAAACAGGTGACGAGCGTTAGCTCGCGCCCATGGGAAGGCTCCA
>JBGPHY010000337.1:0-6504 GCA_041484625.1 Terriglobia bacterium
GGCATGGCGACTGTCGTTGTTCGCGCCGCCCTCTTCGAAGGGCAAATCCCACTCTCATCATCTTGGCCCCCTTCGGGGACATGAGAGGCTATCAGGTTGCCCTTTGGAAAAGGCGTGTCCACCCCTGCGCTTTATCACGAGTGTCAGGTTTCACATTCCTCAGATTTACGACATTTTCCATCCAACAGGCCCACACCATTCAAAAAGCCTTTCTCTTGACAGGCAATTCCTAGGGGTGATCCCCTATCCAGGCGAGGGCGGGCGAAAGCATGCGAACTTCTGAGCGGGCTCTCCAGTTCTTCTTCTCGGTTTTTCTGATCTAGGCGTGGTGGCAATCGTTGCCTGTTTGGCGACGTATCAGGGCAACTGTCTCTGATTAGGTGGGAGTGCGGACGCCTTCCGAGAATCCACGGCCGACCCAGGTAGTGCAAAAACGGCCGGTATGGATTACCCTAGGCAAGCTTGATTCATCTCAAATATTAGAACCCGTCCTAATGAGGAGAAGAACCATGAAACATGCAAAAAGCATTGAGTTGCTGAACAAGGCCATCCAAGACGAACTGCTGGCCGTTCACCAGTACATGTACTTTCATTTCCACCGTGACGACCAGGGCTTCGATCCACTTTCCGCTCTATTCCGGCAAACGGCCATCCAGGAAATGGGGCACGTGGAACGGCTGGCAGAACGCGCCTTGTTCCTGAAGGGAGAAGTGGAGATGGCGGTCGGAGGGCCAATCGACAAGATCCATAGCGTGCGAGAGATGTTGGCCAAGGCAAAATCAATGGAAGAGGAAAGCGCTCTTCAAAGCTTTGTGCTAAGAGTCAAGTTCTGTTCCCCAGGGAGACCTTTTTTGAGGAGAACGGTGCTGATATGAAACAAGCGAATCGGAATTGGCTCGTAAGAATCTCTTGGGGTTTTGGAATTATCTTCTTGGTTGGTAATGTTCTGTTGTTGCCTCAAACCGCGAAGGATGGCAAGCATTGTCTGAATGAAACGCGAAGGATTGCGGTAAAAGGTATGACCTTTGAGTTCGTGTGCATCCCGGCCGGGGAGTTTGTGATGGGATCAGAAAGTAGCGAGGGGAGTGAAAAGCCGGCCCATCGGGTTCAGGTTAAGAGTTTTGAAATGGGGAAGACAGAAGTAACTGTTCGTCAGTTTCGCACATTTGTGGAAGCTACCGGCTATCAAACGAACGCCGAGAAAGGAGATGAGCGGGGGAACGGAATATTTGTCCGGCGCTGGAGTCCAAATCCCGGGGATAGAGACTGGGGATTTAAGGAAGATGGCAATTGGCGCAATCCAGGAATTGTCCAATCGGATGAGGACCCAGTCGGGGAGTGAGTTGGAATGATGCACTTGCATTTTGCCAGTGGCTCTCCAAGGAATCGGGAGAGCCGGTTCGTTTGCCCAGCGAATCAGAATGGGAATATGCGGCGCGGGCCGGCGCACAAGGTGCGGCACTCTGGGGCAATTTCGACGAAATAGCCTGGCACGCTTCCAATTCCGAGGGCAAGACCCATCCCGTCGGGTTAAAGAAACCGAATTCCTGGGGTTTATATGACATGTTGGGGAACGGCTGGGAATGGGTAGCTGATGTTTATCACTCAAGCTATCAGGGTGCGCCTGCTGACGGAAGCGCCTGGACGACGATTGATCCCAATGATCCAATGGAAAACGTCCGTGACGGCAAAACGAGAATATTGCGTGGAGGGGCTTGGGGTCTCAATGACAACAATTATACCTCTCGTCCTCCCTATCACCGGATGTTGCGCTGCAATAACAGCGGTTTCCGCATTACGCGTTAAGCGCGGAGGCAAAATCGAGCCACACTGGAACCGTTGAATTAGCGATTAGTTCTGGACAGACGGAAAGCAAATCACGGATTGTCTCTGGTTATCGGGTATCATCTTCCAGAGTTTCCCAAGCCTGCTCCCCATCGTCGTTTTCTCGTGTTGGCTCATCCGTGGCTTTCCGTCGCCATTTCCCCCTTGCTGCCACTGGTTTGCGAGCGCAAGCGACGACGAAACATGCAGTGAAACCCCGAGAGGGCAGGCCGCCCAGGAGTGCAAAAAGTCGCAACAGGCGCAAGATAAGAATTTCTCCACGGCGCCCCAGGATTTTACGCAGCGCCAGGATGATCGCCGTAGAGAGGCGCCGGGGATTGTGAATCAGCCACTCATTGGCCAAGACTTCGAGCCCCTCCTCGCTGAGGTAGCTGTTGAGTTGCCTGCCTGAGGCCGTAAAGCCTAGAGGGAACGGCGCCCACCCCAGCCGGCTTACCCACCGCAATATGTGAAACAGCGGGTTCTCCGGGTTATCGAGTGTGATCACCACGGTTCCCCCAGGGCGGAGCAATCGGCATAGCTCGCCTCTTATTATTGCCATTTTGAGCGGTGCGTTCGGAGTTGTGGGCAGTCGGATCCCGGCGAATCGGGCCACACGCGTGGACCCGATGGTGGCCCTCAGGTATGAGCAGGCGTTGGTTCTGTGCATTCCAGCAGAAAGCAAGTATTGCTGACGGAAAGTCCGCAGTGGGCGTGTGCCCTCCCATCGAAGGCGGGAGGAAGCATTAATTCATGATCGCGGCATGTGCTCCTTGGGGTATGATTTCCGACGACGCTTTCAGTTGAATTGGAGAATTCGGAGGAACATTGCGATGCAACAAATTATATCTAACATGGTCAAGAGTTACGAACTCGGCGGGATGAGTCGGCGTGAGCTGATCCAGGGCCTCGCGGCTATCGCAGGCGCCGCATGTTCGGCTCAAGCTGCAGCCTCAACATTTCAGGGGGTCGCGCTCAACCACATCGCCATCCGAGTGAGTAATGTCCCGCGCTCTAGAGATTTTTACCAGAAACACTTCAATTTGCCTGTCCTTCACGAATCGCAGGGCGACTGTTTCCTCGGCCTTGGCAAGAATTTCTTGACCCTGTTCCAAAACTCGAATCCAGGGCTGGATCACTTCTGTATCGCCATTGAGAATTTCAACGCCAAGGGAGTGATGGGGGAGTTGGAGCGCCAAGGTCTGAAACCTAAACGCCCGGACGGCTCGGACCGTGTCTATTTTCCAGACCCGGACGGTCTGACCGTGCAGGTGTCGGCCACCGATCATCACGCCTAGAGAAAGTATTCGACATAGTCCAACTGGGATTGGTCAGAGGATCGCCATTCGGGGATCAGGGTTTGGATTTCATCCATCTGAGAAAGATGTGCGCGGGGTAGTAAATCTCTATCCAGAGATGACCAGGAATCCATACGGGAGTCCATCATGATCCTTCGAATGAGGAACGTCCCTGGATCCTACGCCACTCGCCGCCTGGTGGGGGCTGGCGTAATGGTGTTGTTGTACTTGACCGTTCAGGTCATTCCACGGCCCCAGACTATTCACCCCGAAGGCTGGAGGCTTTTGGGTATCTTTGTGGCCACGATTGGTGGTTTGATCCTCGCCCCGCTCCCGGGTGGCGCACTGGTTCTGATAGCTATTACGCTGGCGTCGCTCTGGGGTGGCCTGACGATTCAGCAGGCTCTGGCGGGTTATGGTGATCCTACGGTCTGGCTGGTTCTAGCGGCGTTCTTCATTTCCCGCGGCCTGATTAAGACAGGTTTAGCTCGCCGCATTGCCTTGTCTTTTGTCAGACTCTTTGGGAAGAGTTCCCTGGGAGTCTGCTATGCTCTCTCGCTCTCGGATATGGTGCTGGCCAGCATCATACCGTCAAACGCCGCTCGTTCCGGGGGAGTTATCTTGCCTATCGTGCGTTCCATTTCAGAACTCTACGGCTCTCTCCCCGGAGCTACGTCATCTCTTTTAGGCTCTTTTTTGATGTGCTCCGTCTATCAGAACATCTGCGTCACCGCGGCTATGTTTTACACAGGCCAGGCCAGCAATCCTCTGGCGGCGCAAATTGCTTTTCAACAATTCGGGTATCACGTGACCTGGACAGGCTGGTTGTTGGCAGGCATTGTGCCGGGTCTCTGTTCGCTAGCCATCCTTCCTTTGCTCATCTACCGGCTGAACCCTCCCGAAATCAAAAGAACACCGAAAACCGCTGCCTTTGCCCTGCGGGAACTGCAAGGGATGGGCCGAATGCAACGAGGAGAAAGAATTGTTCTCGCCGTTTTCCTGATGGTGTGTGGCTTGTGGATTACGACCTCATTCCACCATCTTGATATTACCGTAACGGCCTTGCTGGGGTCTTCAACCTTACTGGCTACAGGCGTCTTAAGTTGGGAAGACGTCAAGAATGAGAAACTCGCCTGGGATATCTTCATCTGGTACGGGGGACTCTTGCGGCTCGGAAGAGCACTGAACGATGCCGGCATCACCACTGAATTTGCCCGGACCGTGGGCTCGGTTTTTAGCGGGGCCGGATGGTTGAGCTTGTTCGTGGTAGCTTTGCTGATTTACTTCTACGCCCATTACGCATTTGCCAGCATCACTGCCCATATTCTGGCCATGTACACCCCCTTTCTTGGTGTGCTGGCGGCCAAAGGAGGTCCGATTGGCTTGGTGGTTTTTGCCTTTGCCTGCTTTGCGAATCTATCCGCCGGGTTGACCCACTATGGGACGACACCGGCACCGATGTTTTTCGCTCAGGACTATGTGAGTTTAAAGCAATGGTGGAAGATCGGATTGCTGGCTTCATTGGTAAACCTGGCCCTCTGGTCAGTCATTGGATTTGGGTGGTGGAAATTGATCGGGATTTGGTGAGGGCTGACGACAGATTAAGAAGGACCGAGGCCGTACTTGAGTTGCTGAATCGCTGATTAGCGGCGCTTCCGCTGAAAGAAAATCAAGGATCGTCTCTGACAGGAGCCGGGAGATGGGACTCTTGCGATCGAATATGCAACGGGAGCAATTTGCCACGGTGCGTTTCGAGAGGAGGGAGTAGCTTGATAGAAAGGAGGCCTGGTTGGGCCCATATCTCGCTCATCATACGATGACGAACTGGCTCCATCGAAACGAAAGCTTGGGAAGCATTGAAAGAGAATTTATCACTTGAAGCTTTCTGAAGAGCATGCCGACAAGTAAGTTAGCCTGCAACGGGCGAAAATGTTGGTGGCCCGCTGCCATGCGCCGATTTCAATGAGCCAGTCGAACAACAGAGAAAAGATGATTTCCCATTAAGGAGGCACTTATGAGATTCGGGAAGCATTCGAGAACAGTTGCATCTTGGATGCCACTGCTGGCCGGTATCAGCCTCAGCATCCCCTTAACGCTTAATTGTGTGACAGGGGCACCGACAATGTCAGAAGGCACGGCCGAGGTCGTTGTGCTCGTCAATCCTGTACCCCCACCACAGGCACGGGATACCCGTTCGTTGGCCTTCTTCTTTGAAAGGGAAGTACCCTGGTTAGAGAAGAATAGTCGTAATTCCATGTTCCCTCCGAATGATAAAAAGAACAAAAAGATCAAGCACGAAGATGACCAGGGGGAGGGAAATGAGGCCAATGACCGAGGGGGCCGGGACTACGAGCGAGACGGAAGGCGGGGAGGATCAGTCTTAGTGCAGATGGTGTTCGGCGAAAGAGACCGGGAAATCATTCGCGACTATTGCTCCCAACCATCCTCCAATCTCCCGCCGGGATTAGCCAAACGTGGCGGCCAGCTTCCTCCCGGGCTGGAAAAGCACTTACGACGTAATGGCCAACTGCCTCCGGGATTACAGAAGAAAGTGGAGCGCTTCCCCAAGGAACTGGAAAGGCGCCTGCCCCCGTTGCCCCGCAATTATGTTCGTGTCTTCATAGGAGGTCGGGGGTTGATTGTAGATGCCCAGTTCAACATTCTTGATGTCATCGAGATATTCCGGAAATAAGATATTGGTTGTTCGAGTTTATAGAACCGCTGGTCCCTTTTCAAAATCCGATCCGTTTGAAAACACCTCTTCAATTGAGGCTCCATTCTTCGGCTCCAAATTCTCGACTGTCCGCCGGATATATGAAGTTTCAGGAAAGGAAATCAATCGGGGCTTCAGAGCCTCCACATGCGCTTAATTGCCGTTACCCACCGCCCGTGCTCCTTTTTGCAGCGGATCGTTGTGTGTTTTTCTCCTGAGACAACAGAGCTTGCTTTCGCTCGAGGCCCCAACGATAGCCGCCCAAATCACCGTCGTGCCGAATCACGCGATGACAGGGCGTGACCAGGGCCACCGGATTGGCCGCACAGGCACGGGCAACCGCCCGCGTAGCGGCGGGCCGACCCATGGCTTTGGCGATTTCTCCGTAAGAGCATGTCGTGCCGTAGGGAATCTTTCGCAGCTCTTCCCAGACTTGTAATTGAAACACGGTTGCCTGTAAATCCAGTGGCAAATCGAGATGCTGTTGCGATCCATGGAGATGGCTTAGCAGGACGCTGACCCAACTGTTGAGTTGAGTTTTGTCTTGCCGAATAGTAGCGGCCGGATATTCAGCCGTCAGTGATGACTCCAGTTTTCTGTTGTTATCTCCGAAACTAACAGCACAAATTCCGCGTTCGGTTGCCCCTACCAACAGCCGGCCCAGGCGAC
>JBGPHY010000338.1:0-6503 GCA_041484625.1 Terriglobia bacterium
CACCGGAGGCGATGATTTCCCGGGTTCCGGGAAAGACTTGCCTAAGCAGGGCGGCTATCTTTCCAAAACGATAGGCAACGGCCTCTAGCCCCGCCCGAAGGATTTCTACCGGACGATGGTGCAAGCTCAAACCGGCAATAGCGGCCCGGGCGTTTCCGTTCCAGCCCGGGCTCCTCTCGCCGGCCAGAAAAGGAAGAACCGTTAACCCGTGGCTGTCGGGCCGGATCCGGGAAATTTCACGCTCCAGCTCCATCGGGTCCGTGTTCACGCGCAAGGTGTCTCTCATCCATTCAAAAAGAAGACCTCCGTTGCTCAGCGCTCCGCCCATCAGGAGTCGCTGTCGATCCACACGGTAACACCACAAGCCCGGCGGGATGCTCAACGGCCGGCCCGACCACTGGACTCTCAGGGCCCCCGAGGTTCCCACCATCAAAGCCGTCCGTTCCGGGGTACAACAACCGCTTCCGACATTACTGCAGGCCCCATCCCCCAGGGCCGGAAACCAAGGGACCTCCTTCAGGCTGGGCCAGCGCCTGGCAAAGGGGCCGAGCAAGCCGGCCATTGGTCGATCGAGATCCACCAGCGGGGAGAGCTGACCCCGACCGATTTCCAGGAAGTCAAGCAGTTCGGGATCCCATCGGTAGAGGATTTGATCGAACAGTCCCGTGCCGGAAGCCATGGAAAGGCTGCAGGCCGTATCCCCAAAAAGCCTGAGAAACAAGTACTCACCTAAAGACATCCAGCGAACAGCCTTCTTAAAGACCGATGGAGCTGTCTGCCGGATCCAAAGCAATTTGGCGGGAAGATAGCTGGGATGCAGCATGCAGCCGGTACGGGCGTGCACTTTCGACTCGTCCAGCTGTTGCCGCAGGGAAGTGGCTGCTTGAGAACTCCGCGTGTCTGCCCAGGAGAAAACCGGGGTGACGGCGCGGTGGTCTTTGTCGACGCCCAGTACATTGTGCCAGAAAGTCGAGACAGCTACGCCGGCGATACGACTCCGCTCCCGCCCGGCCTTCTCCAGCAGTTGGTCGACTAGTTGCGTGACCTGGCGCACAAGAGCGTTCGCATCGGTATCGGCCCGACCGTCGCTGCCAGTTTGAAAACGGTAGCCTGCGCGGACGTGGCAATTGCCATAAGGCCTCGCGCGGGAGTCGAACAGGGAGGTCCGGATCGAGGAACTGCCCACATCAAGAGTCAGGATCAGCGGGGAGGAAGAAAAACCAGAGACGGGCATATCGGCCTAGAGGTAATGGGCTCGCCGCTCCTTCCTGCGGATCCTCAGAACCATGATCACTCCTGCGATGAAGCCTCCGATATGAGCCCACCAGGCAGTTCCGCCCACGTCGCTGCCACCGCCCGCAGTCAAGGAGAGAGCCCCACTGAAAAACTGAAAGATGAACCAGATCCAGAGGAAGATCACGGCAGGAAGCTCCATGAGCTGGAAAAAGAAGAGGATCGGCACCAGTGTCAATACCCGTGCCCGGGGGAACAACACCAGGTAGGCACCCAGGACCCCGGCAATGGCCCCGCTGGCCCCGACAGTCGGCATCTTGGAATAGGGATTGGTGAAGATGTGCAAGGCCGCCGCCGACATTCCGCAGACAAGATAGAAGATAAGGAAACGAAAATGCCCCAAGCGATCTTCCACGTTGTCGCCAAACACCCACAAGTAAAGCATGTTGCCCAGGAAGTGAAACCATCCCCCGTGGAGAAACATCGAGGTGAAGAGAGGCAACACTCCAATCAATAGACCAGTTGTCTCCCAGTAATCCGGATCAAAATAGAATGAAGGGACCACCCCAAATAGGAAGAAAAAACGTCTCAGCTGGTGGCCCAGAGAAAGTTCGTACAGCCAAGCCAAAGCATTTGAGACGATCAGCACCACAACCATCAGCGGAAACCGGCTGGACCGATTGATGTCTCTGAGAGGGATCATGCCTTTGCGTTCACATCCCGACAGGGGTCTGAAACAACGATATATAAAGGGGTATAGATTGACAAGAGCTTTTGAAGAAGATCCGGAGGGGATTTTGCTTTCGTCCTGGAGGGTTTCGCTCCATCGAAACTGCACAGGGCAGCGTCAGAGCGCCGCCTTCCAATAGCCTGACATCCAGTGCCCGTGTTCATCCAATGGAAAAATCGCCCTTTTTAAACACGCTCCCAAGGCAGGATGACAGTAAAGTCGGAACCTTGCCCCACAATGCTCTTCACCTCAACTCTCCCGCGGTGGGCCTCAACGATATGCTTGACAATAGCCAGCCCAAGCCCGGTCCCGCCCAGTTCCCGGGACCGCGTCTTGTCAACCCGATAAAATCGTTCAAAAACCCGGGGCAAGTCGGAAGAAGGGATTCCGGGTCCGTTATCTTTAACGTGGATCTCCAGTAATGCCTCTTCTGCAGGCTGGTTTGTCTCCACCAGGATGCTGCCGCCTTCACTAGTGAACTTGATGGCATTATCCAAAAGGTTCAGGAAGACCTGTCTCAATTTCTCGTAGTCTCCCTTGATGGGCGACGACCCTTCAATGATCTGAAGTCCCAGAGTCTGGCTTTTGGCAATGACCATTGGCCTCACTGCTTCAATCACCTCTTCCAGCAGTGACTTCAATTCAAGGCTGGTCAACTTCAAAGCGTCAATATCAGACGACTCCAACTCCGCCAGAGCTAATAAGTCCTTGGTGAGGTTAGAGAGCTGAATGGCGTGGTTCCGGATGATCTCGACGAAGCGGCGGTTATTCTTCTTGTCTTCCAAGGCACCTTCCAGGAGGGTTTCGGCAAATCCGCGAATCGAAGTCAGCGGTGTTCGCAACTCATGTGAGACATTGGCGACAAAGTCCTTACGGACATTCTCCAGGCTTTGCAGCTTGGTCATGTCGTGGAGCACGGCAACGGCGCCTCGAGAACGACCCGACCCCTCCTGCAGCGGCACAGCCACTACTTCGAAGACCCGCAGGGGTGGCAGCACTATTTCCACTCTCGACGTGACCGGGGCTTGTTCATGGAGTACCCGATCGAAAACGCTCTTCAGCTCCACGTTGCGAACGACTTCCAGCACTTTTCGATTCAAGCTCTTTTCAGGATCAATCCCGAGGGTCTTGGACAGGGCGCTATTAATCAGAGTGAGTCGTCCTGCGGAATCGGTGACCATAACACCAGCCTGCATGCTTTCCAGTATGGCTCGAATCCGGTTTTGTTCTCCCCTCAGTTCCTTAACGTATCGCTGCATTTGGTCGGCCGTTTCGTTTAGCGAGCGAGCCAGACTGCCCAACTCGTCGGCTGTCTCCTCCCGAATCCGGGCTCCCAGATTTCCCCGCGCCAGGTTGCTGGAGAATTCCTTGATGTTTTCGATGCGGCGAGTCAGTGCTCTGGTGAGGAAGTAACCCAGGAGCAGAGCGAGCAGAAAGGCGAAAAAGGAGATCAGGAAAAGCACTCGCCACGTGGCCCGAAAACTCTCGGAAACTTCCTGCAGAGGAATAGCCAGCCTGAGCAGCAAATCGGGTTTCCCAGGCCGCTGAACTCGATACGCCAGGTAGAGTAAATTCTTCCCAAGAGTTCGACTGAATCGAACGCTTTGACCCATGCCATTCTGTAAGGCTTGTCGGACTTCCGGCCGGTTGGAGTGGTCGTTCATTTGAGAGGGATCCGACTGATTGTCCGCCAGAACCTTCCCGCTGGATTCGATCAAGGTAATCCGGGAGCGGGTGATGTCCCCCAATCGGACAACCCAGGGCTGGGCCTCTCCAGCCAGGTTTTTGGGGAGGCTTGTTGAAAGAATCCGTGCGGCAGTTTCCAGGCGAGTTTCCTCTTGGGCGACATATTGCCAATGGATACGATACGCCATGAAGGCGTTCAAGATAAGAAGAACAGCCAGCAGAAGAACCACGTAAGACAGGAGAATCTTCTGGAAAAGACGACTGCGTATGATCATAGCTACGGGAGGTCCGGCTCCAGAGAGTGCCTCCTACACCGGGATTTCAAGGGTCTCAGTTTAACACGGACAGGAAGATGCACGGTCACAGATTTCTCAGGGCGATTGCATAGGATTCGGTGTGGAGCAGCAATCCGCCTGGCAGACCTGCGTTGTGCCGCCGAGTTGCTCCTGTTCAAGACTGCAACGATATCCTAAAGAACGGTTGATGGCAGCACGATTCAAATTGCGAATTGACATTTGGGATTGACTTCGATAGGTTAGTTCGGCACTTGAGAACACTCCGGATGTGAGGCCGGCCTTCAGGGGATTGGAGCCGGTGTAAGCGCCGAGTGAGTTCTCTTGTCGAATCTCAAGTAATCCACATCTCCTAGTCAACAGGTTAACTGGAGGCGACTTGTCGCCTCATTAGTTATCCGATCAGACCAGAATTGTGCTCGTCCTCATTGTCTTCATCATCCTGGTGGCACTGGTTTTTGATTTCCTCAATGGCTTTCACGATGCAGCAAACTCCATCGCCACTGTTGTATCTACGCGTGTCCTGACTCCCAGGTTTGCAGTAATCTGGGCGGCTTTCTTCAATTTTGTGGCTGCTTTTGGTTTTGGGACGAACGTGGCCAAGACGCTGGGATCAGGAATGATTCTGCTCGAGTCTGTGACAGAATACGTCATCCTGGCGGGATTAATCGGGGCCATTCTTTGGGACTTGATTACCTGGTATTTTGGATTGCCCACCAGCTCCTCTCACGCCCTCCTGGGAGGTTATGCCGGGGCTGCCATTGCACATGCGGGATTCGCGGTGATCATTGCCGAAGGCTGGTACAAGACTTTGGTGTTCCTTGTTTTATCCCCGATCCTCGGTCTTTGTCTGGGCTTCCTGTTGATGGTAGCGGTCTATTGGATATTCCGTGATTTTACGCCGAGCACGATCAACAAGACGTTTCGCAAGCTTCAATTGGTTTCAGCCGGGTTCTACAGTCTCGGACATGGGACAAACGATGCCCAGAAAACGATGGGAGTGATTGCCGGGCTCCTTTACACCAAGGGACTCCTTACGACCTTCTTTATTCCTTTCTGGGTCGTATTGCTTTGCCATGCCGCTATTGCGTTGGGGACAATGGCTGGAGGGTGGAGGATCGTGAAGACAATGGGACAGAAGATCACAAAACTGAAGCCTGTAGGAGGCTTTTGCGCAGAGACAGCGGGGGCCCTCACGTTGCTAGGAACAGCCTATGCGGGGATCCCTGTCAGCACTACCCACACGATCACCGGGGCCATTATGGGTGTTGGAGCCACGCGGCGGCTCTCTTCAGTGCGCTGGGGAGTGGCCAATCGAATTGTCTGGGCCTGGGTTTTGACGATTCCTCTGTCAGCTTTGATGTCGGCTGGTGCCTATGTAGTGATCACCCTAATTGTCAGGCATTCTTAACGATTATCCCTTCAATTACATTGGCGACATCTTCGCACTTGTCGAGAGCTGTTTCCAGAGTCTCAAGCAGTTCTTTTCGCTTGATGAGATTAATCGGATCCGTTTCGAATTCAAACAGTTTCCCCAGAGCCTCGTGGTAAATGTGATCAGCCTCTTCTTCCAGCCGGTTAATCTCAATACAATGATCCAGCACCTTCATCCCGTTCCTCAGTTCCGAGACTGCCGACACTATTTCCGATGTGGAGCGGACCAGGAGGTGAGACAACTGAGTAGAGTTCTCCCCAATCCTCTCAATCTTAAACAAGACCAGCCTCCTAGCCACAGATTCAATCACATCCAACACATCGTCGATGGTTGATGACAGACTGTAAATGTCTTCTCGGTCGATTGGCACAATGAAGGTCTTGTTGAGTTTGGTAATCAGTTCATGAGTCAGTCGATCGCCCTTGTGTTCCAGGGACTTGATTGATTCGGCCAGATCCCGGAAATCGGCATTTTCCCCCAGCATTTTTTCCAAGAGTATGGCACCCTCACGAATGTTTTCGGCCACCTCTATAAACATCTCGAAGAACTTCTCTTCCTTCGGGATCAGCCTGAACATTCTATGCTCCTTTATTCTCGATACCTATTCGAGACCAACCACTCTATTTTACATAATCGCAACGATCCTCAAAAGCATATTCCCTTTTGAGCAAAAGACTTCACTAGGACTTTTCGTCTGGCTGTATGCCAGGAAGGGAGAAAAATGCCATATTATGAAGGAAATTCCCCACCTGGATAAGAAAGCCATCAGGAAAATCAAACTGGTGGGAAGCCTGAGAGACCTTTCCAAGGATGCCAGGAAGATCAAGGTTAGGCCGGAAATGGCGAGGCAGAACGCCTTTACAGAATTGACGATTTTCTGGCTCGTTCACAACGCACACTGAGCTTTCTTATGGATAAGATGGAGCGATGTCTCCCCTCCGGTGACTATTGAACGGCAGGATTTTGCAGGGTTCCACTGTGATCATCAGAACCACCGGAGAATCCATTCCGAAGGGCGATCGGAGTATTTGGAATGTACGTGGAGATCCACTCGGCATACCATGGTGAATCCTCTCTTGAATCAACTGGCTAAACAGATCCCCGGTCCTCATCCGCTCAGACCGGG
>JBGPHY010000339.1:0-6501 GCA_041484625.1 Terriglobia bacterium
AGAAACCCGCCGTCCGAGCGGCGCGGAATGTGTAAGGTCAACAGCAGTGCGGTAGAGGGACCTGCATTCCGCGCCGCTCGGACGGCGGAGATTGAATGCTGGCCTGCTTGGCTACAAACATTGGGCTCCTGACGGAGCCGTTTCCCCCATTTAACTGACCCAGTTCCCCGTGGAGTACTGTGTCAGCCTTGCGTGGTTTTGCTGCAAGGCGGTTGTGGCAATCGCCTAAACGTGCCGCATTGCACAGAACCGCTCTACAGTTTTCCCCATACAATTGACACAGTATTTCAAGAAATTAATGGAATGAGGCGAGATTGTCCGAAACTTGTTTTTGCTGGTGTTTCATTGCTGAAGTTGAGAGGCGAAGGAATTCTCCGCCGCCCAATCAGACGTGAATAAGACGATGGTCGGGATCGGTGAGGTCGATTTCCTCATAGAGCTGGGCCAACAGATCGGTGCCGTACCGCGACAGGAAATAAAAGATGTTGATCCCCCTCTCCTGGAGGGATTTGGCGGGATGGAGGATTGCCAGGGTCCTTTCCACCTGGCGAGTGATGGTTTCCTGCTGTTTGAGCTCCGCATTGATGAACTTGGTCCTAAGGTGATCGATGTGATACTGGATCTTCTTCTGGGCAGTCTTGAGCGCATCGACCAGAGTGGGGTCTACAATCCGTAGGGATGGTTCCAGGTCGGTGAGCCGGTTTTCAAATTCCTTCTCGATTTCAGAAAACTTCCCGGCGAGTGACTGGTCGAGCTGTCTTTCCACGAGTCGACGCATCACCTGCTCGGGACCCTGAAAGAGGCCGCAAAAGTCCAACTGGTACTTCTCCAGCACTTTGCTGATCCGTTTCTCGACAATGGAGAGGCTGGCCCGAGGAAAAACGATGGGCATCTTCACCCCGAGACTCTCATAGAGAGGGCTGACCTGCGCCAGATAGGCTAGTTCTGATGGTCCAGCGACGCAGGCCAGCGTCGGCAGCAGGAAGTCCTGGGCCACCGGCCGAAGAAGCACATTGGGGCTGAATTTTTCAGGGATCTCATTCAGCAGGGCGTACAATTTCTTGGCTGTGAACCGGCGATCGCTCCCCTTCAGCCTGAAGTCAGAATCTTCTCTGACAACGGCGCGGCGTTTCCCTTGTTCTTCCAGGAAAAAAAGGCTGGAATCCTCTTCAACCTCCACCTGCACATGGTATCCCGAGTCGCGAAGTTGCCGGTCACGGGCCTGCAATAGCGGGTAATACCGATCGCAGTTTTGGAATGCCTGGAGGAAAAAAGGGCGAAGCAACTGTTTCAGTTGAGGGTCCAAAGGATCCATCACGATCAATCCGTAGTTGGAGAATAGGCGAGATAGGGTTTCCTCGAACGCCTGGCCGAAAGTCTTCCCGGGCTGGTACGACGTTTCCAACCCAGCCGCAATCTCCTGGCGAAACTCAGAATCCGGGAGGAATTCCAGGAACTGGCGAAGGGCCTCCGAAATGGAAAGGTTGAATGCCACCGCTCCCACAGGCCGCTGCAAATGCGCGGGCCCGGCATCATAGCGGATGGTTTGCAGGCCGGATTCTCCATCCAGGATTGAACAGTGATCCACTTCGGCCAGATCGTGGTCTTCGGTGGCCATCCAGAAAACCGGGACCACTTTCACTCCCCTGCAGGCATAATGGGTTGCAAGCTTGACAGCGGTCAACGCCTTATAGATAGCATAGGCTGGGCCCGTAAAGAGGCCGACCTGCTGGCCTGTGACAACAGCATAGCAATCCGGATCTCGCAAATGAGAAAGGTTCTCGACCGTCCTTGCTCCCGCCCCAAATGAACGGTTCTGCCTTTCCAGGACACCACATAGCTGTTCCCGATGGTTTGGCCTGAGGCCAGCAGTTGGAAGAGTCTCCCTGCGGAAAGTCTCCAGTGGATAGGGAAGCGGGAAGAACGGTTTTACCTTGGGGAAGCTGTAAAGGAAGTCCAGAAATAGGGCAGACGACCTGGGAATGCACTCGAATCGGACGGTGGAGATTCGGCTCATGAACTCTTCGGCTTTTTGACTAGTTCGTCAATTGACTTCAGACTTCGCAACAAGGCCTCCAGGCGCGACAAAGGTAAGGCATTGGCGCCGTCACTCAGGGCTTCAGCAGGATTCTCGTGGACCTCCATGAACACTCCGTCAACTCCGGCCGCGACGCCTGCTCGAGCCAGATGCTCGATGAATTGGGGCTGCCCTCCCGAAGCAGTGCCTTGTCCCCCCGGCAACTGAAGGCTGTGAGTCACATCGTAAACCACAGGATACCCGAATTCCCGCATGATCGGAAACGACCGCATGTCGACCACCAGATTGTTGTAACCGAAAGAAGTCCCGCGCTCGGTGAGAAGGATCCTGGAATTACCGGTACTTTCCACCTTCTGGACTGCATGCCGCATGTCCCAGGGGGAGAGGAACTGCCCTTTTTTGACATTGACTGCGCACCCGGTCCGCCCGGCGGCCAGCAGCAGATCAGTTTGACGCGACAAAAAGGCAGGAATTTGCAGGCAGTCCACCACCCCTGCCACGGTTGCCACCTGGGAAGCCTCGTGGACGTCGGTCAGTATAGCAATTCCCAATTGGTCTCGGACGGACCTTAAGATTTTCAGGCCCTCTTCCAGGCCTGGCCCTCGGAATGACTCCAGCGCCGTACGGTTGGCCTTGTCGAAAGAAGCTTTGAAGATGAACGGAAACCCAAGGCGAGTCGTGATCTCTCTCAATTCCTTTGCCAGGAACAGGCAGTGACTGGTGCTCTCGATGACGCAGGGTCCCGCGATCAGGAAGATCGGACATCCAGGACCCGCGTTTACGTTCCCGATTGAGAAATTCTCTGCCGCAGTCATAGGAGCAGCCCTGTCACAGTATTGACCAATGTGGCGGCCACAGGTTCCGCATCAGATCCCGTCGATGACGATTCCTCCTGCAAAGCCGACTGGTTGAGTACTCGGTGGCCTCCCTGCCGGCGATACCGGCGGTGGACATGTGAAGCCTCAATGAATGCCTTGAATAGGGGATGTGGCGTCAGCGGCTTGGACTTGAACTCGGGATGAAACTGGCAGCCCACAAACCAGGGATGGCCTTCAACCTCCACAACTTCCACAAAGTTGTTGTCAGGAGATACCCCCACAATCCTCAACCCATGAGCCACCAGCGTGTCTTCATATTCCCTGTTGAATTCATAGCGATGACGGTGACGTTCCGAGATCTCGATCTGGCCGTAAGCCCTGTGAACACTGGATCCGGAGGTCAGAACACAAGGGTAGGCGCCCAGCCGCATGGTTCCGCCCAGGTCATCGATACCCTTCAACTCTCTGAGCTTGTAAATGACACGGTGAGGCGTGGCCGGATTGAACTCGGAACTGTCAGCGTCCTTCAAGCCGCACACGCTCCTGGCATACTCAATCACACTGCACTGCATTCCCAGGCAAATCCCGAAGAATGGGACTTTTTCCTCCCGGGCATACGTGATGGACCGGATCATTCCTTCGATGCCGCGTATGCCAAATCCCCCCGGAACAAGAATCCCGTCATAAGGACGCAGTTGTTCTCTCCAGCCTTCCCCTTCGACTCCCTCCGCTTCAACCCAGTGGACCATCGTCTTGAGGTGATGGGAGAATCCCGCGTGCATCAGGGCTTCTTTGAGGCTCTTGTAAGAGTCCTCAAACTCAACATACTTGCCGACGATTCCAATGTGAACCTCGTCGGCGGGATTCTTGATGCGGCAGACCAACTCCTGCCACTGGGTCATTTCGGATTCCCGGGCCTGCAGGTTGAGCAGCTTGAGAATGATCGTGTCCAATCCTTCGCCAGCCAGAACCAGCGGGACCTCGTAGATCGAGCTGACATCTTTGGCCGTAATGACAGCCTCTTCTGCCACTGAGCAAAATAGAGCAATCTTGCTTTTGATCTCTTTGGGCAAATACCGGTCCGTGCGGCACAGCAGAATATCCGGCTGGATGCCGATTTCCCGGAGCTCCTTCACGCTGTGCTGGGTCGGCTTGGTCTTGAGTTCCGCGGAGGTAGCGATGAAGGGAACCAGCGTCAGGTGGACAAACAGGGAATTCTCTCTCCCCACATCCTGTCGCATCTGGCGGATGGCCTCCAGGAAGGGAAGCGACTCGATGTCGCCCACGGTCCCGCCGATTTCCACGATGACCACGTCGGTGTCTGTACTGACCTTCTTAATGGCAGCCTTGATCTCATTGGTGACGTGAGGAATCACCTGGACAGTTTTTCCGAGGTAGTCGCCCCGGCGCTCCTTCTGGATGATGGATTCGTAGATCCGGCCAGTCGTCCAATTATTGTCTCGAGTCAAGCGCGAGCTCGTGAACCGCTCATAATGTCCCAGGTCAAGATCGGTTTCGGCGCCGTCGTCGGTCACAAAGACCTCTCCATGCTGGTAGGGGCTCATCGTCCCGGGATCGACATTCAGGTAAGGATCGAACTTTTGAAGCGTTACCCGGTAGCCCCGGCTTTCCAGGAGCCTGCCGATGGAAGAGGCCGCCAATCCTTTCCCCAGCGATGAAACCACTCCTCCTGTCACAAAGATGAATTTGGTTGCCACGATGGCTCCTTATCTCTTAATGAATCATCAGATTCTAAAATGGCTTGTACGCGGTTCAGATCCTCAACAGTGTCGACCCCGATGGATTGGTATTCCGTCAACACCACTTTAATCCTGAACCCATTGTCCAGGAAACGAAGCTGCTCCAGCTCCTCCGCGCTTTCCAAAAAAGACGGCCTCAGTGCCGGCAGGCGCTCCAGAAACTCCTTGCGATAAGCATAGATTCCGATGTGCTTGAACGCCCCTTCCCATCGGTTTGTCAGCCGATGTTGCCGGTCTCGCACAAACGGGATGGGCAACCGGGAGAAGTAGAGTGCACAGTCAAAAAGATCGGTGACGACTTTGACGACATTCGGACTCTCCCATTCTTCCATGGAGAGAATGGGGGCCTTTGCCGTGGAAATCATAAGGTCAGGGTCGCCCAGAAAAGGTGCCAGAATAGACTCGATGCAACCGGGATCAATCAGCGGTTCATCTCCCTGGAGATTCACAACGACCTTTGCATCAGATGCCTTGGCCGCCTCAGCCACCCGGTCTGTTCCACTGCGATGCTGGCGGGAGGTCAGGCAGGCTTTCCCGCCGAAACCTAGGACAGCTTGTTCGATGCGGGGATCGTCTGTCGCTACCAGAACAGAGCCTACCCCCCGTGCCCGACTAGCCCGTTCGTACACATGCTGAATCATTGGTTTGTCGGCGATTTTAGCGAGGGGTTTTCCAGGGAATCTTGAAGAGTCAAACCGGGCGGGGATAATGACAATCGACTTCAGCTCATTCATCGACCAGGAAAGGGGCCGCCATGCATCTTAGTCCTATT
The DNA here is from genome assembly GCA_041484625.1 of Terriglobia bacterium. Lineage (GTDB taxonomy): Bacteria > Acidobacteriota > Terriglobia > Versatilivoradales > Versatilivoraceae > JBGPHY01. The sequence goes on from JBGPHY010000339.1 coordinate 5,389, forward strand.
CTTCACCTGCCATCCAAGAGTGCCAAACCGGATTGGCCAGAAGGTTATTGAAACAACCAACCCTGAAGCACGCGCTCATCTTTGTTCAAATCGGGACGAAGATCAAGATTTTTTTCAGCTTTAGTCTTGACGTTGCGCCTGAGCTGGTTTTATATCAAGGTTGCAGAAGGCAAAACTCTTGGAGGTAGCGACCTTTCACCTCCAGACCTTCGACCTGTCAGCAGGCAAAGGAGGGCCTGAACTTGCCTGAATTCCTTGAATTCGAAATGGTGTCGAAGAGCTTTGGCAGCTTGCGAGCCGTCGATCAGGTGTCGCTATCAATCCGCAAGGGGGAGTTCTTCTCCCTCCTCGGTCCCAGCGGTTGTGGAAAAACTACCTTGCTGAGGATTCTGGCCGGCTTCGAGCAGCCGGACACAGGCAGGGTGTTACTCAACGGAGCAGACATCACCGCACTGCCTCCCAATCGCCGCAAGGTCAACACCATTTTTCAGAACTATGCCCTGTTCCCCCATTTGAGCGTTCGCGAGAACATCGCCTTTGGTTTGCGCATTGCCAAGCGAACACGGAAGGAGATCGACGAAGAAGTGGCCCGGATGCTGGCCTTGATTCAAATGGAGGACCAGGCCCACAAGAAACCATCCCAGATCAGCGGAGGCCAGAAGCAGCGCGTGGCCGTGGCTCGGGCGCTCATCAACAAGCCTCAGGTACTTTTGTTGGACGAGCCTCTGGCAGCATTGGATCTGAAATTGCGGCAGCACATGCTCATGGAACTGGACCTGATCCATGACGAGGTAGGGATCACCTTTCTTTACGTTACTCATGACCAAGGAGAAGCCATGAGCCTGAGTGACCGGATCGCGGTCATGAGTCAAGGACGGATTGAGCAAGTGGGCATCCCGGCCGAGATTTACGAAGCGCCCTGTAATAGCTTTGTGGCGGCTTTCATCGGGGACACCAATTTCTTCGAAGGCCAGGTGGCGGGGAGTTCGAATGGGGACTACGTGCGGCTGTCTATTGACGGCTTTTCGGAAGTACTCTGCTTCAAAGACAAGCCTCTGCAGAATGGCAACCTGGTCTACTTGAGCATCCGGCCCGAGAAGTTCCACATTTCCC
>JBGPHY010000340.1:0-6499 GCA_041484625.1 Terriglobia bacterium
GATCCCAAATACGATTTGGCCCGTTTCGATTTCGACAAAGATCTTAGCCGCATAGCCTGGATTCACCAGATACTGGACGCGACTGACCCTGACCTGTCGCGGTTCCAGTCCCACGGAGGCAAGATACTCATGTATTTCGGGTGGGCCGACGCGGGGCTGAATCCGCTTATGGGTGTCGAGTATTACGAGAAGGTTGTCGAGCGGATGGGGTCTTCTACTAACGGTTTTTTCCGCCTCTTCATGGTGCCCGGAATGTTTCACTGCGACGGAGGCGTGGGCGTGAGTACCTTTGATGCCACGACGCCGCTCGTCAGGTGGGTGGAGAAGGGCGTCGCTCCGGAGCGCATCATCGGCGCCCGCATCGTCGAAGGCAAAACTATTCGCACCCGTCCGCTCTGCCCTTATCCGCAGGTGGCCAAATACAGCGGCGCCGGAAGCATTGATGATGCGGTCAACTTTGTCTGCAGTCAACCCTAAGCGGGGCAGGCCACGGACGGATGACTGTATGTTCAAAAAACTCGAATGGATTGAGCGACCATTGCCTATGACCCTGTCCTTCGCCAAAATCCCGTCCGCCATCTCTAATGGAGATGGAATGGATGAGGTCTTGGCGAAGGACAGCCAACGGCCCACCATCAGCGACATGAAAATGTTAGAAGGCCGAGCTCTGCGATGCCACAGACTCTGACCGGCCTCTCCAGTTTCTCCTCATTCACTGTGATGAGCACTTTTGACCATAAGTCTGAGCAGTATTGAACTGACATGCGAGTTGCCCCAAGGGTATTAAGATATGGAGTCCAGAGCTGCCCGACAAGACCTCGTGGGAGGCGGATGGCGGAGGGAGTGCCCCCGTCACCGAGCGTAACAGGGATGAGCTTAAAGTTACGCGGAACAAGAGATTACAGCTGAATTTGGCGGTTAACCTCATTTCAACTAAGGAGATACAATGAACTACGAGCAATCTCGAATTAAGCTGGCAAGTGGGCTGGTTAAATGGGGGATAGGTGGAATTTTGTTACTCTTACTCGGTCTTGGTTCCTGCGGCACTGTCAACTATGGCGAGCGGGGAGTCTTGCTTCGATTTGGAGCAGTCACGGGGAATGTCAAGAACGAAGGACTTTACTTCAAGATCCCCTTCATCGATCACGTTGAGATTCTCGACATTAAGACGAAGAAAAGTGAGGTTGATGCAGATGCATCAACCAAAGACTTGCAGATGGTGACGTCGAAGGTAGCTTTAAATTATCACATTAACCCGAGCGGCATTGACCAATTCTTCCAAAAGTTCGGCAACAACTTTGAGCCGAACGTGCTGGATCCCGGACTACAGGAAATTCTCAAAGCTGTAACCGCCCGCTACACTGCTGAAGAGGTAATCACCAAGCGAGAGCAAGTGCGCGAAGACACCAATGCGCTATTGAGAGAACGATTTCTGCCGCAAGGCATGGTGATCGACGGACTGAATATTGTTAACTTCCATTTTTCAAAAGTGTTTAACGATGCAATCGAGGCCAAGGTCACAGCGGAGCAAAATGCTCTGGCTGCTAAGAACAAGTTAGAACAAGTTAAGTTCGAAGCCCAGCAAATGATTGAGGCTGCCAACGGCAAGGCAAAGGCGATTCAAGTTGAAGCGTCAGCGATTGCGAATAATCCCTTGGTACTTCAACTGCGAGCTCTTGAGAAATGGAATGGGATATTGCCTCAGTACGTTGGTTCAGGCTCTATACCTTTTATTCAGATCAAGTAGCTGTCCCTTGCCCCAATTCCGTAATGTTGTTCACGACCGATTTTGTTTTGGCGAGCGGCACGGTGATGCAAACCTCTCACACCTGGAAATCCGACACTTTGCCTATTTCGCTATTGCTAATCAGTTAGAATAGAGGCAAGGATTCGACTAAGCCGGCTCCACTTACCCTTGTTGAAAAGAGGCCATATGTTAGACGGAAACCGATTGACAGTGGCTAAAGCCAGACCTCGTATAGGCCACTGGATCGTATCGGTATTGACGGGAGCAGCCGATTTGTTCAAGATCATCACCGAGGTCAAACCGACCGCGGTCGCAGCGCACATTTTGGCATTCGTACCCAGATCTCCGCCGCTCGGCCCAGTTCTAATTTCGTCAGCTCAAAATCGACTCTTTGGCTTGGTGTGGCTTCAATTGCGTTAAAATGCTACAGTCTCTTATCCGTTCTATCCTCCTTGTTGGCAAAAGCCTTCAACAAGAAGCCAAGAGCTGAGTCTCTAAGGGGCCAAACGGTATTGTAGGGTTCAAGGCTGGCAGGAATCGCCGGAATATAGTGCTCGGTCTGCTGCTTTATGCCTAGGGATCAGGGCACAGAGGAGAGAGGATGGCTGTTCACACATTGCACACACTGTTGGTCGATCCTGTACCTGCGGTTCCGGTCCGCGACCAGTTTGCCCCTGCCAAAGCCGCATTCCTCGTTGCCATCCACGTAGCGACGGTTGCCACCCTGTGGCACACCACTTGGTCTGCCATAGGAGTCTGCCTGTTGTTGGAAGCGCTGTGTGGTGGGCTGGGAATGTGCGTAGGTTATCACCGCTTGCTAACCCATCGTTCATTCAAGTGCCCTAAAGCAGTTGAATATGTTCTCGCCCTGCTGGGGGCACTTTGCGTGGAGGGCGGACCGATTGACTGGGTGGCTCACCATCGGCAGCATCACCAGTATTCTGATGAACCGGAGGATCCCCACAACGCCCGTCAGGGTTTTTGGTGGAGCCATGTTATGTGGATGATGTGGACCCCGAATCGGGAAGCGTGCCAGGAACTCAAGAAACGTTATGTACCGGACTTACTCCGTGTACCTTTCTATCACTTCCTGGGTAACATGTACGTCTGGCTTTCGCTCCTACTTGCCGCCGGCCTCTACCTCATCGGCGGTTGGCCTTTCGTGGTCTGGGGAATGGTCGTTCGCCTGGTGTTGACCTATCACTCCACCTTTCTCGTGAACTCAGCCACTCACACTTTTGGATACAGGAATTTCCACCTCAACGATCTCTCCACTAACTGCTGGTGGGTCGCCCTGCTGAGCTATGGTGAAGGCTGGCATAACAACCATCACGCCTTCCCCACCTCGGCCCGGCATGGGTTGCGGCCCTGGGAACTGGACTTTTCCTACTGTTTCATCCGCTTGCTGAAGACTGTAGGGCTGGCATGGGACCTGCGTACCCCCCCTCCCGAGAAGCTCAAATTCTCCTCCACCAACGCCACCCGCTCGTCCTGACCCAAGCACCGGCCAGGCTTGGCTGAGGCTAAATCGAATGCGCCGGGAGATCGTGTCAAACCCGATTGCCACTGCGAGTGATGGTTGTCCGCTGCAGTCGTGAGTGTCGTAACTCAATACCTCAATCGGATGAGACTCCTGTGTTGCGACTATTTTATCCTGCCATTTGCATGTCTCGACAGGAGACGCCGTTAGAACCCTTTCTGCTATCCGGGAATTGAATGCTTATATTCCCGTGTTCATCTTGGTGGAATACGAGTTTCTGCATTTGGCTGAGCAATTAGCGACAGATGGCGCCCGGCACATTCTAAAGAAGCCAATCGACTACGAACAGTTAAGGAAGCACTTGCGATTGGCCCTCCCGGACTCAACTACCATCAAGACGAGCCAGGTTGTGGCAGAGTACCCAGGGTTTTTTGCCAAGACCTCACCCAACTCAATCTAGCCACAGATCGCTTTTCCCCTCTCGGTGCTGCGAGAGCTCACCGCAGGAGAAGATCGATTCTTGCCATTTGGCACCACCAGAATCGACATCGATGAAGGTCTAGAACTTTGCTCCCAAACGCTGGAGGTGCTGCTCGAAGACGTGGAAATCGCCGAGTGGCAGTGCACCAACCGCCTCTAAATCTCGCTTGAAGACCTCAGTGAGTCTGCCTCCGACCCAAACCTCTGCGGCATCGGTCAGCCCCCGAACGACTTGTTTGACTTGCTTCAGCAGATGGTTCCTTTCACCCATTTGAGCGGCCCCTAGAACCACTATCCTCGCCCGTATCCTCTTTGCCGCTTCGGCAATTTCTTGAGGCGGAAGATTCGGGCCGAGATAAACCACACTCAGGCCTCCTCCCGCACTGAGGAGTGCGGCCGACAGAATCCCGAATTCGTGGAGTTCATCGCTCAATGTCGCAAAGAGCAGAGTACAGGAGGAACTGACGGGAGAATGCAGGCGGGTCAGCGCACTGCGGGACTTCCCGCTGAGGCCGCGTGGCGTGCGGGAGGCGATTGGGCGCGCACTTGCCAACGAGGATCTCAGCCTGGGGGCAACGCGCTGGAGTGATGCGCTTGGCTCGACGCCGCTTGGCACCCAGTGGGGAGGAACGCGCTTTGGATCACGCATCGTCGCCACGAATACTCTGCAAGTCGCGGTGCCGCCGGAGGCGGCCTTCACTCCGATTCGGCGTATCGGGGGCCGTAACGGCTGGTATCATGCGAACTGGCTGTGGCGGCTGCGCGGCTGGATCGACTTGCTTTTCGGCGATCCCGGGATGCGTCGCGGACGAAGAGATTTGGAGCACCTTCTTCCCGGGGACGCGCTAGACTGGTGGCGAGTCGAGTCGATCGAGCCCGATCGGACCCTGCGGCTTGCGGCTGAAATGCGTCTGCCGGGCCGCGCCTGGCTGCAGTTTGAGGTCACGCCCGATGGGGCCGGCGGCGCCATCATCTGGCAAACGGCGCTCTTCGATCCGGTCGGCTTGCTCGGTATCGTCTATTGGTACGGCCTGTGGCCTCTCCACAGGTACGTTTTTTCGGGCATGATGCGCGCCATCGGCCGCCGAGCCGAGGTGGAAGCACGAGGGCTGCCGCGATGAGCCCGAGCCACGTCAGCGACAGGCACCGTGCGTCAAGAGCCCGCGAACCAACGCCCTTCCCGTCACGTACCTGGCTGTGGTGCTTGAGGACCAGCTTGACACGCAACCGTCTGCTCTCGAGGGGTTGGACCGGAAGGGCGCCCCAGTGGCATTCTGGGAGACGGGTGGACGCGCTTATTCATCTTCTCTGTAGGCAAGAACCGTATCTTTTAGCTGGGCAAGGCTTCCCGGTGGGTTTAATTCCCGGAGCGGACTATAAGGACACAGCCGTGAAGCATGCGGTCGGAGACCGAATCATCATTTACATGGACGGCATAGTGGAGGCACATAATCTTGCAGAAGAAAGTACAATCGGAAACTGATTCCGTAGACCGGCGCTGCGTGCGTCAAGGTCCTTGGCGCGACACTGTCGGATGGCGTGATCGAGCACTGCCGGTGCGGTCTTTGCATCCGTAGAGACCGACGTGGGGCTGCGGGTCATAATGGCGCTGATCAGGCTCGCCGGACTGGAGCGGCTGAAAGCGGTTTAGCCTGAGACCATCTCGTACAGTGTGCAGATTGCGAATGGTTCAGAGCGGCGATTGCACGAGCTTCGCGTTCGGAATCGACTGCAGTAAATCTTCGAATCCCACGCAGACGCCCGCAAGGTTTTCGGATTGAAACTTGTGAAAATCTGGCGGGATACAGAAGATTCTAATAACATTTTCTTGGTCTTCGATGTTGAGAGCTTAGAAAAAGCCACATTGATTGTTGCTAATCCTGATGCTGCTGACGCTGGAAGACAATTTGGTGTTAAAGATGGTGGGCTTCATTTCTCATCAGTCTCAAATGGTCATTAAAGACACGCGGGGGAAAGATCGGTGTGCACCCTAGCGGCGGCAAGGCGCGGACACAATCCGGTGTTGAGCCGAGCCGCGGGACGGGTGAGGGGAAGGAGCGGCGATATTTGAGTATCTCACCAGGAATGCTGCATATATTGTTGTTGATGGCTGCCCTCATTCCAGGGACGTTGCAGTCGGACGATTTGAGACAGTGGTTTGCAGATCCTCCCGATTCGGCCCGGCCGGGAGTTTACTGGTATTTCATGGACGGCAACTTGGACCGTGAGGGGATAACGGCTGACCTGGAAGCCATGAAGGCAGCCGGCATCGGGAATCTCATCTTTCTGGAAGTCAACGTCGGTGTGCCCCGTGGTCCGGTGAATTTTCTGAGCGAGCAGTGGCAGGAGCTGTTCGCTCATGCGGTCCATGAAGCGGAACGCCTGGGCCTTGAGATCACGTTGGGTGCCGGGCCGGGATGGACCGGCAGCGGGGGACCCTGGGTCAAGCCCGGGCAGTCGATGCAGCATCTGGTTGCCGCGTCCGTCGAGGTCGAGGGCCCGTCAAACTTCCAGGCGACACTGCCCGTCCCGGAACCGCGTATGCCGTTCTTTGATACCCTGCCCCCCGAGCTGATAGAAAGGCGGGCGGCCTTTTACGAGGACGTCGCTGTCTTGGCCATTCCTACTCTCGTCGGTAGTCAGAAGATCGAGGATATCGATGAAAAAGTCTTCTATTACCGTTCGCCTTTTTCATCGGTTGCAGGGGTGAAGCCCTATCTTTCCGCGCCGGCCCGGTATCCGGAGCTGCCGCTCGACGCTGTGATCCCGATTGACAAGGTCATCGATCTCAC
>JBGPHY010000341.1:0-6452 GCA_041484625.1 Terriglobia bacterium
AACAAGGGAATTGAGTGGAAGTTCCAGAGCTTACTGACTGCACTGGCAACTCAGATCCCGGAGACGTTTAAGGGAAAGGAGCTATTGGACCTGCTGCCAGGAGATCCGCAGAAATGGTGGAAGTACTACACAATCAGAGGAGCCTTCATTGAAAGTATCTTGTGGCGCTCGAAGGAGGCGTTTTCCGATCGCACGTTGGAACTGTTCAATGCTCTGGGCAGTCGTTACTCCGACCCCCGGCTTGCCCATCTTATTCAACTCTCCGTTGTAAGGGATCACCCCTGGAATGCACACTTTCTTGACAGGAAGTTACGAATAAGAAAAATGTCTCAGCCTGACGCATTTTGGTCAGTTCCGCTTGCGAATATTACGCATGACGATGAGCATCCTCTTCACGGCCTCATCGATTGGGCACTCCGAGCGGAAAAGACTCTGGCGGAGGACGAGACTCTCCGTTTGACGAGTCTTGTCCTCATCTGGTGCTTCACGACGTCCAGCCGTCCGATTCGTGACGGTGCCTCCAAGGCGCTCATCGCAGTTCTGATCAGCCGTCCACACCTGTTTCCGGAACTGCTCCGCCATTTCGTTGCAATAGATGATCTCTATGTCCTCGAGCGTCTGTGTGCAGCCGGTTTCGGAGCCGTTTGTCATGGGGTAGGAGACGCTGCCTTTTCGGTGATAGCAGAGTCTGTGTTTGAGTGCATATTCAAGAAAGGGTCTCCGCCCCTTAACCTGCTCATGCGTGACTATGCTTGGGGAGTTATCGAGTTGGCAAATGAAAAAGGTCTTCTTCCGAATTCCGTGGACTTGGAGCTCTGTCGCCCCCCATACAAAAGCTCTTGGCCTCTAAAGAAGGTGACCGAACGTCAAGTCGTCAGGGTCCGGAAAGCTGCGGGCGATGACAGCATCTATCGTTCAGCTTCCGGCTGGGGCGACTTCGCACGCTACCAAATCGAGACGCGCATTGACGACTTCTCCTCTGTACCTCTAACCGATTATTGTCCCCTCAACGAGAAACAAAAGCTCGAAAAGTTCCGAACGAAGATGAAAAACTGGACTGCAAAGAAGCGAGCCGTTTTCGTAGAACTCGAAGTGGCTGTAAACCGGTGGAAAAGCTCAACTACTGTCGTCACTAGCAGGAAGCCTTTCTCCATGTCAATTAGACGGGACGAGAAGCTCTCCAAGAAGGCTGAACAGGCAGAACGCCGGTTGCTTATGCTTCTGTCCCCTTCTGAGAAATCGCTTTACCGACAACTGGTCGTTCCAGCCTTTTTTACTGATCAAACTGCTCCGGAAGATCGTGGTATTCCAAAGTTCGATCTGCAATCGGCCAAGCGTTGGATCACGAAACGCGCTTACGATTTCGGCTGGACCAAAAAATTGTTTCCAACAGAGCCACATGACGGAATTAGTGGGGAACGACCTCTTATTGAGCGTGTCGGGAAAAAGTATCAGTGGCTTGCGTTGTCGGAGTTGGTGGCGCGACTGGCCGACAATGTTTGGATGATCAGGCGTTGGCCGGATGAAGCTTTCGTTTATGGACATTCATGCCACACAGATTTTGTTCGAGACATAGAGCCGACGATTCTCAAGCCGCCTACGGCCGACGATAGCGTGCAATTCGCAATGTGGTGGTTTCCTGGCAGTATTACTTATCTGTCATAATCGGATCAAACGGTAGCGAGATGGCCCTTTGAGAATCGTGACTTGTTGAACGGACCTGATCTCATCGAAGTGAAGGATAATCAAGGAAACGAATGGCTGGCTCTATATTCGTTTTACCACTCAGATGAACGCTCGTCGCGGGACGAGTTTGATTTGCCGTTTCGTAGGACTGCCTTCGTTCGGGTCAGTTCAATCATCTTTCGAGCCCAAGATTCAGCTCGCGTCCTGAAAGCTATCAGGGGAAAGCGACTAACTGATCCCACTGACTGGAACCCGCGCGAAGCAATTGATGGTCCTTTCTACCTGGAGTATCCATGGAGGAATACATGGGGCGGAATCGGCGATGACTGGGTGGATAGCTAGCTACGTTGTCTTGGGGACTGTAGCCTCCAGTACATCAAACCTGTGATGGATCACGCATGGGAGCACCAACTTGACACAACTCTGCCGAATGGAAGCCGAATACGCATACCCTCGCTTTGGCTGAGCAGGCAAATGGGCCTCAAGCCAAAGCCACGTGACTTGGGAGAATTTGAAGATAAGTCAGGGAAAACTGTGTTTTTCGATCCGAGCGTAGGCTCAAACCTCTCGTCGGCTGGGCTAATTAATCGCGAGAAATTCCTGGAATTGCTCAGGAATAACAAACTGGAGTGCCTCTGGATAGTGGCCGGAGAAAAGTCTGTACATTTCTCCCACGACACCTGGGGCCGCCGCTGTCATAGTGGAGTCTATCGGTACGAACGTCACAGGTTGACTGGAAACTGGTGGTACGAGGATGATCGTCGCGGGCTGGAAAAACACCTTAAGAAAAAGGCAAGCGGGTTGTCAAAGCGATAAACGAAAACCGAATAGTCAATGAGGGACATTTGAGATTCGCTGGTCATTTCGAGAGCGCTCGATCCAGATCTGCCCGGTCTTGATCAAGATCGCTTTGTCCGTACGGCAAATAGGCCTGCCGCTCCTTTAGAAATGCTTCAGTTTCCCAGAAAGAAAAACCCAACAGGCTTCCAACCTGACCCCGGGTCAACACCCCGGTACGATAGCCTTCGACAGCGACCGCCTCCAGGGTCTTGCGGGGCATGTCTCCCCAGGCAGCGGTTAACTGACGGGCAATCTCTTCTGGCAAGTCGATGGCTACATGCATGACCCACTCCTTCCACGTTTTGTTAACCCTACTGAAGTATTCTAGCTCACTTCAGCCTGGATTCGGAAGGCCGATAACCCTGATTCTGCGAATAAGCAACGGGTCAGGGCTTGATTTCAGCACTAGAAAAAAAACCTTCGATTGGGAAGGATTGCGGTCGTCCGTCTTATTTGTAGGAATCATAAACAGCCTTCACTTCGGTGTCATTCAACGCCCTCCTATACAGGCGAACTTCATCAATCATTCCATCCATCGCACTGATGTTATTGCCAAAACGCAACGGCTCGGAATTGTCGGCTATACTGCCGGAAATTGGTATCCCTGGAGCATTAATAAATCCAATTGTATAGATATACTTTTTCGTTCCATTGATATAGCAATTCGTAAATCTCCCATCATAGGTGCCCACCAAATAGTACCATTTCCCAATTGATAGCCGAGTTTCATAGGAAGCGACTGTTCCAGGGGAATACCAGGCATTGAAATTTGTCCCCATAACAAAATGCACATTACCTGAATGATCGATGATGAAGCGGTAACCTTCATCCTTTCCGACCGGCTCATAATTCTGTACCGGAAATGAATTGATTCTAACCCAGGCCGACAGCGTCATGGAGTTCAAATCCTTATCCAGCGAATCGGAGTCGGGTACCTCAACGTAGCCGTTATCCAATTGGATGGCTTGACCTGCCTTGCCCGGACTATACACGGCATTGCCTTTCAGCACCCCCTCATTGTCACCCACATCATCCTTGAGGTTGTTATCCAGATGCCATTCGCTGACCACTCCGTCCAGAACGCGATTGTCAAAATAAACCTCAAACTCGCAGAGGGCGGGGGTGGATTCGGTCCCGGAAGTGAAGACGGTGCGGACTTTCGATCCCGTGACTTCGGCAAAGGAAATAATCTTGTAATCCGGCTGGTTGGCCAGAGTCGTGCCTTCAAATGCGGCCTGCCAGGTTTGGCCATTCCAATACTCAATGCGATATCCCTCTGTCCGGCTGCCAGACTCAGAAAGACGAACTCTGTTAAAGGTAAAATTGACGCCAAAATCCACGGCAATCCAGGAGTTATTGTATCCTTGCCCGGGAGCCAGCCCCCTGCCCGCCTGACAATTGGTATCCAGATTGCCATCAAAAGCCTTGTCAGCTGTCTGATTGGCATCCCAATTCGATGAGCTGCTGTAAATCTTATTCAATGCCAGGTTCGTTCCGCTGTGTTGCTGGGCATAGATGAATATTCTAAACTGCTTCAAGGTACTGTCACCCCCGTCGTCAGTCACCTGGATGGTGGCGAAATAGCTTCCAGCCGCAGCCGGAGTGCCGGTGATTAACCCGGTGCCGTTGTCGAGCATGAGCCCTGGCGGAAGACTTCCATTGAGGATGCTCCAGGTGTAGCCCAAACCGGTTACGCCACCGTATGCCGCCAATTTTAAATTGAAGGTGGAATTCAGGAGTCCCGATTGCCAGTAAGCGTTGTCAATCTCAAGAGGTGTATACGCCACGGTAAAGTCAACGCTCGCAGTGGCCGTACTACCCACACACAACCACCCAAAGCGACCAACCCCTTTCAACTCCTTTCAGATTATTAAGCGTATAGGCAACCCCTAACTATGCCCTTCAATGACTAGCAGCTTATAGAGGCGAAACGGATTCAGCTCGATTTGGAGATGGCTGCTGTCAGGTTTGGAAAAAACCGGATCCGGATCGGTCGCGGTATCGGCATCATAGGAACGGATTCGCAGGTTCTTATTCCGCATCGGTTCGGGAAGCACCAGCTTGATGGATCCTTTGGGGGTGGGACGAATCTCAGTATCCGAGGCATAATTGATGTCGATATTCACCAAGTCAATGAAATACCTATTTCCTGTCCGGTCCACATGCATGGTGGCCCGCACGGTATTCCCCCAGGTGGTGCTTGGGAAAACTCCACCAAGAAACGCCAGATTGCCGCTTAATCGGCCTGCGTTGACCAGAGTGAAGAGAGTATTGGTGATGGTGTTCAAGGCCGCATTGGCATCGTTGCCGGAGGCTCCACGTCGACCGGCAAAATACTCAAACCCGGGGTTTCCTTCGAGCTTCTGGATGCCCTGGGGATAGCTCCGGGCAAAAACGGACATCGTTACGGAATTGGGATTGTACAGGTGCTTTTTGGTGGAGATGGAGGCCGTGTCAGCCCCGGTGTAGAGGATCGTTCCTCCACTGTCCAGGAACGGCTTAAGCACCGTATTGAGGGTCTCTTCATCCAGGGACCGCACATGCGGGAGAATCAACACCCGGACTCCCTTCAGAAAATCCAAGGTCAGTTTAAAGTCAGGAATCACCCGGTAGGGATAATGCAAATCCTCCAGAGCCGCTCCCCAACCGTCGAATCCTAAATTGTGATCCGAATAGCCCGGATCATTCGGATCGGAGGTCGACCTGTCTGCTCCGTACCACCCTCCTGGCGTAAACCAGCAGTGTTGGGTTTGGGTTGAATAGAGCAGGGCGATTTCGCCGTATGGGTAGCGAACCCCCAGTACATTCCTTAGTTTATCCAGGTTGGAATTGAGTTCCTTGATTGCGGCTGAATCAAACCCGGCATTAGGGAGGTTCTGTATATGAGTGTTTAGCAACACGTTGTTAGCCAGGGCCTCAAACAACAAGAGTTCGTCGAGATTCTGCTTGGGTTTGTTGTACTCTTCATGGTCAAATTGTTTGTAACATCAGATGACTGCAATTTGACTTTTCTCAAATTGAGTGGCTGTTGCATAAAGTGGACCAGCATGTTCCACTGGCGGAACAGTCCGACTAAAAGGTCTCGTGACCAGCCAATCGTTGGACTCAGAATGAACTTGGTCCAACTCGTTTCCTTCCATGGCTCCAAAAGAGATCCATGGGATATCGTTGCCCCCCATATAAATGTTCTTATTGGGATCAATGGCCTTAATGGAGCTGTAGAGGTTTCGGGCATACTCGCCGGCCACTTTCGCCTTGAATGCAAGGAAAGCCCTCCAGAGGGGATCAGACAAAAACCGCTTATCTTGCCGCTCGGCGTTCGAAAGATCGGTTGCATCCGTGCCAGGATGCCATTCGATGAGTTTCCTTTTTAGATAATCCCGCATATCAAAACTGTTGATATCACTCACCAGATTCGACAAATGGTTGCTTTCGAGGAAACGGCGAAACAAACGAATGGAATAATCTCCGAAGGCGTTTTCTACTGGACGAAGACCAACGGAATCAACGCCAGAAATATTGTCAACCCAGAGACCGTCTGATCCTGCTTGTATTGACCTATAGGCAGCGCTAGAGTTATACAATCGCCACCAGTCTGCGGCGGTGTCCTTGGCAATCGAAAGGAAACCTGTATATGTTGGATTCTCGGCTGTTCCTACATTGATAAGACCGTTGGTGTTTCTACCACTTGGAGAGGCCATGAAAGCAACTCTTCCACTAATGTCCTTACTGGCCACGGCGTCGTATAATCTGGCATTTCTCGGATCATAATAATAGGGATGTCCCGGGGGTTCGATAGCGGGTATCACACCCGGGCTGCCATTGCTGTCCGCATAGGTTGGCACTGGAAGATTGTATTGAGGGTTGGAAATCACATGGTCGCCTAACCATTCTTCATTGGAAACGAAAGAGGCCAAACCAACCCA
>JBGPHY010000342.1:0-6440 GCA_041484625.1 Terriglobia bacterium
AAGAAACCCATCGTCAATGCCTTGGCGCAAACTATAGACATAGAGAGGGTTGCCGAAATACTTGTAGGTGTCGCGGTTGTTTTCGCGCAATGGGGTAGCGGTCATGCCAAGCTGGAAGGCCACGTCGTAGTATTCCAGGATCTCGCGCCAGTTCGATTCGTCTTTTGCCGATCCGCGGTGGCATTCGTCCACGATCACGAGGTCGAAGAAGTCGCGGAGGTATTCGCGGTAGAGCCCCGGACGGCGCTCGTCTTTGGCGATGGCCTGGTAGGTTGCAAAGTACATCTCGCGACTTGTTATGGCCTCGCCTTCGATTTTGTGCCGGGCGTCACCGAACGGGGCGAAGTCCTTGTCCTTTGGGACATCCACGAGGACGTTGCGGTCGGCGAGGTACAAAATTCTTGGCCGCCGGTATTCACCGGCGCGGTTCCAGCGAGCGTTCCAAAGCTTCCAGCAGACCTGGAAAGCGATGACGGTCTTGCCGGTGCCGGTGGCGAGTGTCAGGAGCACCCGGCGCTTGCCCTGGAGGATCGCCTGCACTGCGCGATTGATTGCGATCTCCTGGTAGTAGCGCGGGGATTTGCCGGAGAGGTGGTAGGCGGGCTGGAAGAGCTTTTCGGCCGTCTCGTCCGTAATGTTCTCGGCAGCTTTAAGGCGTCCCCAGATGTCGGCAGGCGACGGAAACGTCTCAAGATCGCTGTCCTTTCCGGTCAGGAAATCATGCTCGACGATCCCATGACCGTTTGTCGCATAGGCAAACTTCAGGCCCAGTATTAGGGCGTAGCCTTTCGCCTGCTGCAGGCCGTCTGCCGGGAGCTTATAGTCCGGCTTGGCTTCGACCACTGCTATGGTGAAATCCGGGCGATACCGGAGTAAGTAGTCGGCACGCTTTTGCTTCTTGCGGCGCGGCTTACCACCGCCCACAACGATGCGGCCGTCGGTGAAGGTCTTCTGTTCCGTGATCTGGTCGTCGTTCCAGCCCGCAGCGTAAAGCTTCGGGAGGACGTACTTGCGGCAAGTGTCGGCTTCAGTGAGGGGCATGAACGGTGCTTACGAAAGTTATTATTGCAGGGGAAAATGGACATTTCCCGTGAAGATTCGTCCGTATCATATCAGACAGGGTCTGATTGGCGCTAGAGTTAGCAGGGTTTGTGTCATTGATACATGATATTTCCGGTGTGTTCCAAGATGGTTCCTCCTGTCAAATAGCCCAGCGAAAGGCCTCCTTCACAGGAACTACTTCTTCCCGCAGTCCGGCCTGAAAATACAAATTCGGATTCGGTCCTCCGGACTGGATCTCATTCGTGTTTCACCGTTGCTTCTGGTGTTGCTGCAACTGCTGCTGAAGGAGTTGCCCAGATAAGCCCCCAGAGGGCCAGAAGCGCGAGTAAAGTTCCGCTCCATAGGGGCATTGGCGCGTACCAAGTGATGAGCCAAGCCCCTCCTGCAGCTAATCCTGCCAGCCATCTTTGCCAGGTGAGCCGGCACAGAAGGATCAATACAACCGCCGAAAGAAAGATCAAGATAACCGCTACATTCATGGCAAACTTCGTGTTTGTCCGCGCCAATGATTCGATGCGGCCTTCTACACGGCCTTTGACGCCCTTCAGGATCTTGCGTACGGCCAGGTGATCCGTGAACTCTGTGAATAGGTCCAGAAACAGTGCCGCGGGCTGGGTCCAGGGATGATAACTCCAACGGATACGGCTGACCAACCGGGTTTGCCGCTCATTGACCGGGTACAGTGACCAAGTGAAACCGCCCGGATGTTTGCCTGTCGTTCCAGCCCAGATCAAGTATTGGTGCGGCACGATGGCATAGAAGACCAGGCGGGCGGCCGGGCCGATCGGGACTTCGTCGCCCACCTTGAATCGTTGAAACTCCGACAGAATGTGATCGGCGCTGCGGATCCCCCGCGGGCTTCCCAGGTTCTCCAGGAGATCATAACCATAATACCCCGCCTGGCCATATCCCATCTGTAGCAACCAGGGCCAAATATCCTTAGGAGTTCCCTCGATCGTGATCGCTCGGGTGGCAAGGAATGTTGGATGGGGGTCCAGTTCATCTCCCGGCATGGGTCGTCTTACTTCCTCCTCCGTGGCGCCCAAACGAAGCTGGTACGGCCGGGCCCACAGGAGGTAGGCGACCGTAGCTATCCCGACCAGGGCCGAGGCAGCCAAAGCTCGATTTAGAATCGCGAATTTGCTCATGTTGACTTCTCTCATTACTGGGGATCCATCCTGTTACCCCATACTTGGACACATAACCCTTCGTTAAGGTTGGTCAATATACAAACTGAAAGTAGTTGAAGCGAAAGTCCATCCTCATCAGGTTCAGATATTCCTAAGGTGACCCGCAATTGGGACAGGTGGGGGAATGCAAGTCCCCTCCTGGAGGATACCTTTTTGTTTTGAGCCCTCATACACCAGAAGGGCCTTGGATCAATTCGGGTCCTAAAACCAGGAGTCGTCTAACTCCTTTGCGCTGGTCCGGGATCGGTATAGACTGGCTCCGGATGGGCCCTCATGTAGTATTGAACTCCAATTTTCAAGACTTGTGGTTTGCTTAGTTGTCATCCTTGGCAAGAGGACCTTTATACACGGAGATCCCCACCCACAGAGGCGCTTCCTATGTATCTTAAATCCGCAGTGTGGTGTTTCATCGGAATAATTGCAATCACTTTGGGAGCCCCTGCTCAGGAGGCACGTCAGGAGAAAGTCCGACGTGACGGCTTTGACCTCTACTACCGGATTTATGGCTCCGGGCCGCCAGTGGCCATCCTTTCCGGCGGTCCGGGTTTCGATTGCGACTATATGCTGCCCGTCGCACGAGAGGTCTCCAAGACCAACCGGGCGATCCTCGTCGAACTGCGCGGTACAGGCCGCTCGATCCCAAGTGCAATCAATGCTCAGACGGTAAATCTGAAAGAGCAGATCGCCGACCTCGAAGCTGTGCGCAACCAATTGAAGGTCAACCGCTGGACAATTCTCGGACACTCAGCCGGGGCGATGCTGGCGATGCATTATGCCGCTGTTTATCCTGAACATGTCGACAGACTGGTGCTTGTGGGATCGCCCCCTATTGTTACGCGCTTCATAGCTGCACAAGGTGACAACGCGAGAATGCGACTGCTCCCGGAAGAGCTGAGAGCACTCGAAAATCCTAACTTAAGCCGTGCGGAGGGCATACGCATCGCCCTTCCCGGCAGCTTCTTTGACCGGTCCAAGGCTGCCGAAATGGCTGCAGGGTTCAAGCCAGACAGCTTGCACGAAGAGGTAATGGTCCTTCTGCTTAAGGAATTGCTGCCTCCCGACGGTGACCTTAGGCCAGCGTTGCGTGGCTTCAGACGGCCTGTGCTTGTGGTTGCAGGGCGTCAGGATCCACTCGACTCGGGCATGCAATACGAAACTCACCTTGCACTCAAGAATTCGACCCTGGAATTGATCCCGCGCTGTGGGCATTTCCCCTGGATCGAGCAACCGGAGGAGTTCTACCGGCTCGTAAATGAGTTCCTGAGAAAACCAACAGCGCGTTGAGCAGCAGCCGACTTGAACGGCTTGAGAGAGCAGCTTTCAACAGGAACCAATATAATGTGCCTCTGCTCCGGTTGTAGTTCTCACCAGAAGAGGTAGCTGGCCTTGCTGAAGCAAAGGCCAACGGGCTTCCTTATTCTCTGGCTCTTATGGTAGCGCGCTGAAAAGGAATGGAACGCAAGGAATGAGGATTGTTCGAGCTTTTGCTTGGGGCCGGCGAGCACGGTGAGTAGCGGGGAGTGGGACAAGTGATGAGAATTCGCCAAGAGGGAGGCTTCTTTTGGTAATCCCCCGGCGAGTCGCCGGAGGTGATTGCGGAGAGGATCTGAGAGGCGGTGTGCTGGATATAAGTGAGCGATTCGAGGAGAACCTTCTTGTCGCCGTTGTAGAGGGTAAC
The DNA here is from genome assembly GCA_041484625.1 of Terriglobia bacterium. GTDB lineage: Bacteria > Acidobacteriota > Terriglobia > Versatilivoradales > Versatilivoraceae > JBGPHY01. The sequence continues at coordinate 3,931 of JBGPHY010000342.1, forward strand.
GTAGTCGGCGGACGCCGAGTTGGTGTCTAGCCCTATGGCGTGGGAGACGATGAAAGCCACCGCTTCGGCTTCGGTTTCGCGAATGGTGCGAGTGGTTTCTGAGCGGCGGGCATGCTCGTGGCTGTACTCGTGGACTAGCACAGAGAACATTTCTGCGGGTGAGAGATCCGGCAGCAGCGTGATCTTGCCACCTTCGGAGGTTCCCTTGGCCGGGGCAATATCAGCGGAGTACTCCAGAGTGATTCCTTGTGCGGCAACCAGTGCCCTTAACCGCTCAGTGTAGTCCTTCGGGTCACCCTTGACAGTGGCGAATTGAGGCAGCGGTTCACCTTCCGTTTGCGAGTAGTCCCATATGTGCGCCACTTTGAAGCCAAGAACGGCAGTTCCTCTATCTTCCTGTTCCTCTGATTCGTTCGCTTTGTGGTTACGAACGGAAATGATCGGCGCCAGAATTGCGATGCCTTTTTCTCCCGTCCTCACAAACCGACCGAGTGACTTCCACGTCTGATAGCCCGCTACATAGGAAGTCGTGGGCATTTGAAACGCAATCATCATTACGTTTCCGAACGAATATTTATGGAACCGGCTCATGGCCGCCAAGTACGCCTTTAAGGTTTCGCTCTTTCCTGATTCCAAGGCCTCGATGAGTTTCTCGAAGGCTTGTTCGGTGAGTTGTTTGGCTTGCTCGATTTTCATGATCTGTTCCTCCTTGTGTTGATTGGTGGCCCTTCACCCTAGAGTTGAGGGCCACAGGAAACGCAAGGAAGGACAGAAGCGGAGAGCCGAAGAGCTCAGGACGGAGCAACACGCAGTTGCGCCTGACAGCTCTGCTGGCGGGACAACTGCCTGCGATGCCCGTAAGTGCCACGGAGCCTCCTCGGCTCGAAGCGGCAAACGAGAGAGCAAGCCATACTCGACCTGGCGCGCACAACCTTCGCACCGGAATGTAGGATACGCCTTGACTTACCCCTTCAAACCCGGATCGTGAGAACTGAAAGAGCCTGACACGATGACTCCGGAAGAGGTATTTATCTAGGGTGAACCTCTGAAGCTGACCTGCCTGAGCGGTGTGGCGCGTTAAAGAAGCGCCCTTCTTGCCTAAAACAATAAAAATGCAAGTTTCCACCAGACTCCCGTCTGAATTATTGAAGGGTGGACAGAAGCACCAAAGGCCGATGGCGGAACTTCTGTAGGAGTCCAGTGTCTGATTCACCTGTACGATAGTTGCCAAAGGGGAACACGCGCAGGTGACACACTGCACCACCCTCATGACATGCGGCTGCAGGAGGAACCATGCTAAGAGAACGGGCTCGCGGTTTCGTGTTGCCTTTAATAACAGTCCTAATGGCTGCTTGGATAATTATGGGATTCACTGGACAACCGGTTACAGCCACACCGGGCCAGATAACCGAGGGATCATTGTTTGTCCTGGGGGCGGACGGAAAGGGGACCAGTGCCTGCCCACTCAAACACACACACGTCCAGGCTGAAATCAGTGGTTTCCTGGCAAGGATCAATGTCACCCAAGAGTTTGAGAACCCTCTGGAGGAAAAAATTGAAGCGGTCTATACCTTTCCGCTCCCCCAGGATGCCGCGGTTGATGACATGGTCATGCGGGTCGGTGACCGGACCATTCGAGGGACCATCAAGCAGCGTGAAGAGGCCCGAGCCATCTATGAAGCTGCCCGCAATGCAGGACACGTCGCCAGCCTGTTAGACCAGGAGCGGCCCAACATCTTCACCCAATCCGTGGCCAATATCATGCCGAACGCCAATATCACCATCACCATCAGCTATGTGGAAATCCTTCGTTATGAAGAGGGTTCCTATCAATTTTTCTTCCCCATGGTGGTGGGTCCACGCTATATCCCCGGCACTCCCACGGGGAAGCAAGGCGGTGGCTGGGCACCCGATACGGATCGAGTCCCGGATGCATCTCGTATCACGCCTCTCGTGACTCCTGAGGGAACACGGTCCGGCCATGATATCGCGCTGGAAGTCACACTCGACGCCGGGGTGCCGATTACAGATGTGCGATCGACCTTGCACGAAGTCGAGGCTGTACGCCCTACCCCCTCGAAGGCAGTCGTGCGGCTGAAGGACCGGGCGACAATTCCCAACAGGGACTTCATTTTGAGATACGACGTAGCCGGCCAGGACATTCAAGATGCCGTCTTAACACACAAGGGCAAGGAAGGAGGCTTCTTCACTCTGATCTTGCAGCCTCCGGCTCGGGTTTCCGCCGAGGACGTCACGCCCAAGGAACTGGTTTTTGTCCTGGATACCTCCGGTTCGATGTCTGGGTTCCCCATTGAGAAAGCCGAGGAGACCATGCGATTGGCCCTGGATAACCTGTACCCCCAGGACACGTTTAATTTGATCACTTTTTCAGGGGATACCCGAATCCTCTTCCCTCATCCAGTGCCCGCAAGCCGCAAAAACCTGAGATTGGCTCAAGAGTTTCTGACCTCCCAGCAAGGCAGTGGTGGAACTGAAATGATGAAGGCCAT
>JBGPHY010000343.1:0-6430 GCA_041484625.1 Terriglobia bacterium
CCTCTGAAAATAGATGCTCCGTTGGGAACTGTCCCCTCACCCGCCCTTCTGAACGCTAAATCAAGCGTTCAGCCCTCTCCCCTCGGAGAGGGAGGCAAACAGACAGGATTACTCTCCCCTCGCCCCAGCGGGGATGAGGGGTTGGGGGGTGAGGGGGACCTCCACGCTGTCATTTTCATCTGTCGTGGCGCAGCCAAAAGCGGCATGGGGAACTCCTCTCTCATCACTCTTCACTCGTCGCCGTTTTTCTTACCGGAAGTTCTCCACCAGCATCAGGTCCGAGAGTGCATCTACTGTTCCCTGGGTAAAGAGGATCCATTGTTCATCAGGAGAGACCGTAAGCCCCCACTCGACCTCATCCCGAATCGTGCCAATCTGCTTTGTTTTGCCGCGTGCGAAGTCGTAAAAGAGAATAGGAGCTGAGGTCTCCTTTTCGGTCGTCGGCGAAATGTAATAGATGCCTTGCTGTCTCACGTCGAAATTCGCTTGAACAACCTGTTCAAGTACCCGGCTTTCATCACCGCCATTCACGGGGACCTTCCAAAGCTCACCAATGCCGCGATCCTCCGACCTTATATAGAACACTGTTTTTCCGTCCCTCGATTCCAGGGGAGTTGATCCTCCATTCCGAGTCACCTGCACGGCGTCTCCACCCTCAGCTGGTATCTTCCATACCTGGCCTACTCCGCTGCGATCCGAGCCGAAGTAGATCCACCTGCCATCCCGGGAATAGGTCGGGGAGCCCTCATTAAACGGTGTGCTCGTCAGTTGTCTGATTTCTCCACCTTGAGCAGGAATCACATAGAGAGACCTTTGTCCCTTTGAAGCCATGTCGAAAACAATCCTTTGTCCATCCGGGGACCAGTGCGGCCAACTGGGCGCACGACCACCCAGGTGTGTCAACTGCAAGGGGTTCATTCCATCACTGTCACAGACCCAGATTTCGCCGTTCCCTGAAGTCCAGGCGACATAGGCGATTGACTTGCCATCCGGTGAGTATTGGGGTGTCTCCTGGGCTCGTGTTGAGGGCATCAGCTTCGACGGGGGCTCAGGTTTCACGGCTCCTGTGGGAATCTGACAACGCCAGATATTGCTTTCCCAGGACATGCGCTTGTAAACAAAACGGCGGGCCTGGAGCGATATGGCAGGATCTTGAGCCACGTCTCCCCCTGAAAAGGGCAGAGGCCTTGGCTTTCCGGAACCGGAGGCGGAGATTCTCCGCAGACCCCAATCCATCATCTTACTCCCAGACACATAGATGATTTCTTTCCCATCGGGCATCCAGGCAGGCGAAAAACTCATTTTATTGTCGAAAGTAAGTTGCCTCGGTTCACCTTCCGGCAAAAGATCGGCAGAGAGTGGAAGCACATAGATCTCTGAAACACCGCTGGTCCATCGGGCAAAAGCCAGGCTTCGTCCGTCTGGGGAGAAGGCCGGAAATGTGTCGATGCGCCTCGGTGGTGAAGTCAATCGCCGCCTTTCTCCCGTCTCCGGGGAAAGCAGGAGCATGGCGGAAGGCGGGTCCGCAGAATCTCCATCACCGGCAACAGCCAGCCACTTTCCACCCGGATGCCAGCACGGCCCCCCTCCAGGCGACTTGAGCGTAGCTATCTGGCGTTCTCTTCCCCCATTGGCAGGAACCAGCATGACAGCCTTTTCATTTGGGCCAAGGTAACGAACAAAAGCAATCGATCGGTCATCCGGGGACCAGGCAGGGTATCTATCGGGACGAGGGTCGGTGGTCAGTCGCCGGACGGATTCACTCCCGACCTCCTTGATGTAGATATCATAGTTGTCCTGATTTTTCCCATTCCACACGAAGGCCACCTGGTTGCCGTTCGGGGAAAAACTGGGCTGCCCCTCCTCCCCCGGATAGGTTGTTAAGGGAACAGGGACCAACGGCGCCTCTGGGCTTTCTTTTCTCGACTGGAGAATCCAGAATCCAAAGGCGGCTGCCATTGTAGTCAGTAGGAGTGCGGTTCCCCACAACAAATACCGGCGCGGATTTGGCTTTGCCACCTCGGCTGCCAGCTTGCCCGTGTCGCTGTCTCTCTGCAGATTCTTCAGGTCAATGAGCAACTCTCTGGCTGATTGGTAGCGCCGCTCCCGGTCCTTCTCCAGGCACTTCTTGACGACGCGCTCCAGTTCCGCCGGAGCCTCGTCATTGAACTGGGTCATGGCCTCCGGCTGCGTGTGCAGGATCTTGCCGATCGTTTCCGTAGGACTGGCCCCACCGAACGGCAACCGGCCTGACACCATGTAGTAAAGGACGACTCCTAAACTGAAAAGGTCTGTCCGGTGATCCACCTCCTGCCCCAACACTTGTTCGGGACTCATGTAAGCTACCGTTCCCATGATCACACCCACCATGGTCTGAGAGTCCGTGCCGGCCGCAGTTCCTTCAGTAAGTGTCTCTTGATGGACTCTCTTGGCCAGCCCGAAGTCCAGCACCTTCACTCGTCCTTCTGCAGTCAGCATGATGTTGGCGGGCTTAAGGTCCCGGTGGATGATCCCCTTCTGGTGGGCTGCCTCCACAGCCTCGCTCACCTGCATTCCGATGTCGAGGATGGTATCGATTTGTAGGGGCGGACTCCCGTGTCCGCCCATCAGGGGGCGACCACGGGAGTCCGCCCCTACGCCAATTCTCCATTCCAGCGTCTGCCCCTCCACATACTCCATGGCAATCCACTGAATTCCCTCCGCCTCTCCCACCTCGTAAATCGTGGCGATGTTGGGATGGTTCAACCTGGAGGCGGCCTTGGCTTCCTGCACAAACCGTTTCATCCGCTCCGGGTTGTCCATCACTTCCGCGGGGAGAACCTTGAGGGCCACTGTGCGCTCCAGACGCGTGTCACGGGCCAGGTAGACTTCGCCCATCCCGCCCACTCCCAGCAGAGACAGAACCTCGTAGGGGCCCAGTCGACTGCCTATCAACTGGCGATCTTTGCTCCGCGCCAGCATCCGCGCGGCCACGTCCAGGGCCGGGGAGTCCATGAATTGGCCGGCCTTCTGCTGACAGGCGAGCAGGGCCTCCACCTCCCGGCGCAGTGCTTCATCCCCACTGCAGGCCAACGCCAGGAAGCTGGCCCGCTCAGCCAGGGGTTTTGACAGCGCCTGGTGGTAAAGCTCCTCAACTCTTTGAAAGTCACTGCTCATGGTTTCTTCTTGCCTACACTTCCTTCGCTCATCTCACGATAGAGCCAGCTCCTGGCCAGGCTCCAGTCCCGCATCACCTTGTCGGCTGAAACCTTCAGTACTTCGGCCGTCTCTTCCACGCTCAGTCCGCCAAAGAAGCGCAGTTCCACCACCTGGCTCTTTTGCTTGTCAACCACAGCCAGAGCGTTGAGGGCATCATCCAGAGCCACCAGGTCTGGCTCCCGCTCGTCAGTCAGCACCAGGGCCTCATCCAGAGAGACCGGTTGAACTCCCCCGCCCCGTTTCTGCCGGTGACGGGAACGGGCAAAATCCACCAGGATTTGCCGCATCAACTGGGCCGAGATGGCAAAGAAATGGGCGCGGTTCTGCCAGTGTTGTTGTTTGGAATCGGTTAAGCGCAGGTAGGCTTCATTGACCAGGGCGGTCGTCTGCAAAACGTGGCCCGCATGTTCCCACCCCATATAGCGGTGGGCCAATCGTCGCAATTCCTCATAGACCAAAGGAATCAGCTTCTGCAGGGCCGATTCTTCCCCCTGGCTCCAGGCCTGGAGCAATAGCGTGACTTCCTGTGGCGAAAGAGTCGGCATCACGCCTCCTTGAGGAAGGGCGTTCACTGGCCACGACTCGAATTGATGCACCCCTCCTCAATTCTAAGAAAAATCTCTTCGTCCCCCAGTTTTCTCCGCCTTTTGGCGCTTTAACTAGTGAAGGCAAATTATTAGATGAAAGGAGAAGGGTATGAACAACAAACTTTACCATATTCTCGCGGTGGGGGGAATTCTGATTGTGCTGGGTGTGGCTTCAGGTTATGCCCAGCCCTCTGTGGCCCTGAAGGCGACGATCCCTTTTGGCTTCAAAGTCCTTAATGAAGCCTTTCTGGCTGGAAACTACACGATCAGTTTTGATCGAAAAGAGAGCAAAGAAGTGGCCTGGATCAATAGCGTGGACACTTCCAAGGCAACCAACGTGTTCACCTATGGGCGCATGGAGAAGAGGTCACAGGACAATCCCTACCTGGTTTTCCGACGTTACGGAGACCAGTATTTCCTGGCCCAGGTCTGGACCGCCGATGACGACGTAGCTCGGGAACTGATCAAGTCCAGTGCCGAGAAGGAACTGCTCAAGACCGGGTTGAACGGGCCAGCCAGTGAAGGGAAGAAGTGGGAGAAGGTCATGATTGCGGCCAGGTAAGTCATCAGTAGGAGAAACCCTTAAGGCGGCGGGAGGAACAGCCGCTGCAGATCGAGTTGAAGTTCACGAGCAATGGACGTCTCAAATTCATACCCGAGCCAGTTGCACGGCAACTTGCTCGGGTGTTACCCCGGACCGGGCAAAATGGAGATCTTCAAAAAACGAAAATGGCAGTCAGGGGCATACCCGCACTCTTCAGGTCACAGGGAGGACGTGATGAAGTATTTCAAAATACATTGGCTAAGAGAAGCTGGGTTGAAAGTGGGAGTTGTTGGTTTCTTATCTGGGTGGGGTCTGGGACTCGCTCAGGATGCGAACTGGCAAAAAAGAATACAGGAAGGACCTGGCTCGCAAGATCGAGCCCAATACATTGAGGCAGACAAAGCCTGTCTGAATGCCGATGCAGAAGCAGGGACCATTGACTCTTTAGGCCTTCGTTTGGCCAGGAGTCTGAATTCATTGGGGGAGTGCCAGCACCAAAAGGGGAACTATAAAGAGGCTGAGATGCTACACCGCAGGGCGCTGGCCATCCGGCAGACAGCTTCTCCCGGCAAAGAAGATCCCAACATTGCTGTGAGCCTAAACAACCTGGCTAAGTCGCTTGCGGTCCAGGGACGTTATGCTGAAGCTGAGCCTCTCTTTCGTGAAGCACTCAAGCTCTGGGAGAAGACCCTGGGACCGGAGCACCCCAACCTTGCGGCGAGCATGGGTGGTCTGGCTCGACTCTATTACATCCAAGGCCAGTTTGCCCTGGCTGAGCCACTCTACCAGCAGGCCCTGATGATCGAGGAAAGAACGGAGGGGCCAAACCATCCTGACGTGGCTCTATGTTTGAACAACCTGGCAGAGCTCTACTTCAGTCAAGGACGTTACACTGAGGCCCAACCGCTGTTTCAGCGCGCCATGAGGATCCAGGAGGTGAAACTGGGCAGCGATCATCCCGATATCGCTATCACTTTGAACAATCTGGCGAAGCTCTGCACTGCCCAGAACAAATACTCAGAGTCTGAAGGATTCCTTCGACGCTCGCTTGCCATCAACAAGAAGACCCTGGGGGTAGATCATCGTGAGACCGCCATCAGCATGAACAACCTGGGGCGTCTCTATTACCTGCAGGGCCGATTAGCCGAATCGGAATCACTGTTCCGGAGGATGATTGCCATATTGGAGAAGAGCTTGGGCGCAGAGCACCTCGACGTTGCCACGGGTCTGAATAACTTGGCCTTGGTATACGAACATGAAGGCCGAACCTCTGAGGCCGAGTCGCTTTATCAGCGAGCGCTAATCGTTACCGAGAAGACGCTAGGGCCGGATCATCGTGAGGCAGGCAACATCCTTAATAATCTTGCCGCGCTGTATCACGCGCAGAAGAAATATGACAAGGCGGAGCCTTTGTACCAACGGGCGTTGCTCCTTCTGGAGAAGGCCTTGGGACGAGACCATCCCACCGTAGCCACGGACCTGCATAACCTGGCAGGGCTCTATTTGGTTCAGCATCGATATGCCGAAGCAGAGCCCCTTTACACGCGGGCGCTGGCCATCCGTGAAAAGAGGTTGGGACCGGACCACCCAAACCTGGCTCGCACCTTAAAGGACTACGCCGTGCTTCTGCGTGAAATGAAACGGAAGACCGAGGCTAAAGTCTTGGAGGCTCGCGCCAAAGCCATTTCGGCCAAGAATCCCACCACAAGTTCGGCCAGTCTAATTGTCGATGTTCGAGACTTGGATCCCAAAAGCAAGGCCTGGAAGGAGAGACACCACCTAGCTGGCGACGAAAAGTTCCGTTTCTCCCCACAGCGGGGCCGTCAACATGCGTGGCTTAGACCGTAACAGTTTCTTCGGACCAGGGGTCTCCGAAGCCGCTTCCTAGCAGGCTCGCCGACTCTGACAGGACGAATCGGGTTCGTTATCCTACGGATGGATCGTTCACCTCCTGCTGCTCCCCACCCCGCCTCGCGGCGACGCAGTGGCAGTCGGTTATAAGCCGGAGAGCGTATGCCTGGAGAAGACTTTCACCTCTCCGATCGAGCACGCTTTCAGGCGCACGTAGGGCGCTTTTGTAAAGCATCAACTCGGCCAGACA
>JBGPHY010000344.1:0-6429 GCA_041484625.1 Terriglobia bacterium
CTTGGAAACGGAGTTGGCCGTCATTGAAACCGAGACTCTTCTGAGCGGCGAGAATGCGCAGGCCAACGCGTTCCTGACTATCCATCCGGGAGCAGGGGGCACCGAGTCCCAGGATTGGGCGGAGATGCTGCTTCGCATGTACTTGCGTTGGGCGGAGCGAAAAGGATTTCAGACCGAACTGGTCGACTACCAGGCGGGGGAAGAAGCCGGCATCAAGTCAGTGACAATTGTTGTGAAAGGACCGAATGCCTACGGATTGCTGGTTCCCGAAGTGGGTGTGCACCGTCTGGTCCGGATCTCCCCGTTTGACGCAAACAAGCGAAGACATACTTCCTTTGCCTCGGTGTTTGTCTACCCTGAAATCGACGACAACATCGAAGTAGTGGTTGAAGAAAAGGACCTCCGGATCGATACCTATCGAGCCACCGGGGCCGGGGGTCAGCACATCAACACGACGGACTCGGCCGTCCGCCTCACGCACCTGCCCACCGGGATCGTGGTGTCGTGTCAGAACGAGCGATCGCAGCACAAGAACCGCTCCACGGCCATGAAGATCATGCGGGCCCGTCTTTACGAACTGGAAATGGAGAAAAAGCGGGCCGAGACCAAGGCGATTGAGGATGCCAAAATGGACATTGCCTGGGGGAGCCAGATCCGGTCCTATGTCCTGCACCCCTACCGGTTGGCAAAGGACCACCGTACCAAGCTGGAAATCGGAGATGTCGATCGGGTACTGGACGGTGACTTGGATCCTTTCATTAAGGCCTGCCTGGTGTCCTGGCGAAATTCAAAGGTGGCCACAGAGCCTCGAAGCCGCTGAGCCTGTTTACTACTACTGTGCCATCAGTCATTGTTTGATGGATGCTCACTTGACTCATGCTCGACCTGCAGACCTCGGTCAAGTTTGTGAAGGGAGTTGGCAGCAAACGGGCCGAGGAACTCGCCGCCAGGAATATCACCACTGTTGAAGATCTCCTCTATAATCTGCCCTACCGCTACGAAGATCGCACGCGTTTCCGCAAAGTTAAAGAACTCCGACCCGGAGAACGAGCCTCAATCCTGGTGCAGGTTCTTACTTCGGGCTTGACCATTACCCGCAAGACCCGAACTCGCCTCTTCGATCTGGCGGCCCGGGACGAGACCGGAATGGTTCGGTGCAAATGGTTTCACTCCGATTACCTGGCCCAACGCAAGATCTTCCATCCAGGCCAACAAGTCATTTTCTATGGCCGTTTTGAGGTTGACCCTTACGGAACCGGCAACCTCCAAATCATAAATCCCGAGTTTGAAATCCTCGACGAAGAGGCCCTCCACAATTCCCTGGAAATGGGGAGAATTGTTCCAGTCTATGAGGCGATTAAGGGTTGCAGTTCGCGGACCCTGCGCCGAATCCTCCACGCTGCGCTGGAAAACCTTGCCGAGGTGCCGGAAACACTGCCCCAGACGGTCCTCACCAGGCATCACCTGCAGGCACGCGAGGCGGCGCTGCATGAGGCCCACTTCCCGACTGCAGGCACCTGCACCGAGGACCTGGCCCTCTTTCGAACACCGGCGCTGCAGCGCCTGGTTTTCGAAGAGCTGTTTTTCCTGGAACTGGGGCTGACCTTGAAACGGCGTAAAGCTCGGGCCACTCCGGGCATTCCCTTCCAGATTACTCCTGCTGTTCGAGAATCAATCAAGAAGATCCTGCCCTTTCATCCCACGGAGGCCCAGAAGCGAGTCCTTAAAGAGATTGTCGGCGACCTCTGCCAGTCGTCGCCGATGAACCGACTACTGCAGGGAGACGTGGGCTGCGGAAAAACCATTGTGGCCTTGGAATCGGCAGCCGTGGCTCTTGAGAACCGTTTCCAGGTCGCCTTGTTGGTGCCCACCGAAATCCTGGCGGAACAACACTATTTCAATACCCGTCGGATCTTTGCCAAGACAGGCTACTCCGTGGGATTGCTGAAGAGCGGACTGAAGAAAACCAGCAGGGACAAATTGCTGGAAGCGCTGGCGGCCGGAGCCACCCAGATGGTCATTGGAACTCATGCCCTCCTCGAGTCTGACGTTGAGTTCCACAGACTCGGACTGGTCATTATTGATGAACAGCATCGCTTTGGGGTCATGCAGCGCTACGGCTTGATGCGGAAGGGGAATGCACCACACACCCTGGTGATGACGGCAACTCCCATTCCCAGGACCCTGGCCATGACCCTGTACGGCGACCTGGATGTGTCAGTTATCGATGAACTTCCGCCGGGACGCTCCCCGGTAATCACTACCGTGGTTGAAGAAGACCAGCGGCCAATGGCCTACCGGCTCGTCCGAGAGCAGGTACAGCAGGGGAGGCAGGCTTACGTGGTCTGCCCCATTATTGAGGAATCTGAGAAAATCGATCTGCGTGCGGCGAAAGAAACTTTTGATCATCTGGCACGGCAGGTTTTCCCGGATCTGCAATTAGCGCTGTTACACGGACGGATGAAGAGCCAGGAGAAAGAGGAAGTGATGCAGCGCTTCAATTCGGGAATGACCCAGATGCTGGTTTCCACCACGGTCATTGAAGTCGGGGTCGACGTGCCCAATGCCAGTGTCATGGTGGTTGAACATGCCGAACGCTTTGGACTGTCGCAGTTGCACCAGTTGCGAGGCCGTATTGGGCGGGGGCCCGCCAAGTCGTATTGCCTGCTCATGAAGAGCAAGCGGGCCGGTGAAGATGCCCGGGAGCGGTTGGCCTGCATGGTGGAGACCACAGACGGCTTCCAAATTGCGGAAAAGGATCTGCAGATCCGCGGACCAGGAGAATTCTTCGGGACTCGCCAAGCTGGACTGCCCTCTCTGAAGGTTGCCAATCTGCTTCGGGATGGGGCAATCCTCGAATCGGCCAGGCAGGAAGCCATCCAGTTCGTGAACTCCCCCCCCTCCCGGCAGGAATTGGAGACGGTGGTGGTCCAGCTCAAGGCAAGCTGGCAGCGCCGTTACGGGTTGGCGGTGGTGGCATAGCGATGGTTCGTGTCATTGCAGGTCGTTTTCGAAGCAGGAGGCTGAGGACGCTCGAGGGGAAAGCCACCCGGCCAACCTCTGATCGTCTGAAGGAGGCGCTTTTCAGTCGCTTGCAGGATCGGTTGGCCGGCAGTTGTTTCCTGGATTGCTTTGCCGGCAGCGGCAGTATTGGTATCGAAGCGATCAGCCGCGGCGCAGGATTGACGGTCTTTGTGGAGTCGTCGGTCCGTGCGGCAGGCGTGATCCAGGGGAATCTGGAAGTGCTGGGGCTGTCCGCCGCGTCTACCCAGCGGCTGATGGTCGTTCCGGCAGAATCGGCCTTGCGAATCCTCAATCAGGCTGCCACGAAGTTTGATATAGTCTTCTTAGATCCCCCCTATGCCGCGACAGCCCAATATCAGAGAGTCCTGGAATTATTGCAGGATTATGGTCTTCTGAACCCAGGGGCCATCGTCGTGGCCAAACACTCAAAGCGTTTTGACCTCGAGCCAAGAGTGCGAGGCCTGGTCAGATACCGCAGGATTCAGCAGGGAGACAGTGTCCTCAGTATGTTCAGACAGGAAGGAGAGGCAACAGCCAAGCCATGAGTAAAAAAATCGCGATCTACCCGGGATCGTTCGACCCCATTACCAACGGGCACATGGACATCATCCAGCGCGGAGCAGCTCTCTTTGATGAATTAATTGTGGCCGTGCTCGTGAATCCGGAGAAGTCCCCATTGTTCACTGCGGCCGAGCGGGTGAAAATGATCAAGACCCTGCTGGATGAACGCCTGCGCAACGTGCGAGTGGACACCTTTGACGGGCTGCTGGTGGATTATGCTCGGGAATGGCAGGTGAATGTGATCGTTCGGGGGGTTCGAGCTGTCTCGGATTACGAGTTCGAATTGCAGATGGCCCTGATGAACCGAAGGTTGGAGCCGGGAATCGAAACGGTCCTGATGATGCCCGCTGAGGCGTACTCCTACGTCAGTTCCCGCATAGTGAGGGAAGTCTTCCGTTTTGGAGGATGCGTCGACGGCCTGGTGCATCCCCTGGTGAAGAAACGGATGGGGGAGAAGATGGGGAAATGAGTTTTCCAGCAAGGTCCGTGATCCTGGTGGAACATGGTTTTTTCTGACACACCGGAAGGTCAAGCCAAATGAGAACTGCGATTGCCATTGATTACGCCATCATTGTCATCTACATGCTCCTGATGCTGGGGATCGGCATTTACTTCATGCGCTTCAACCAGGGAGCCTCGGACTACTTTAAGGGTGGAAACCGCATTCCCTGGCTGGTGGCAGGGATCAGTTCTTTCATGAGCGGTTTCAGTGCCTTCACCTTTACAGGGGCTGCGGGGATTGCCTACCGGGAGGGAGTGGTGGCAATCGCGCTCTATCTCGGAAACGCCTGCACTTTCCTGCTGGGATATTGGATCTTTGCCGTGCGCTGGCGTCGCTCCCGTATTACTACCACCATGGAGTATTTGTCGGAACGGTTTGACCAGCGAACCCGCCAGACGTTTTCCCTGACCACCGTGTTTTTCCAGCTTTTCATGGGCGCTAGTACCCTCTACGGACTGGGGCTGTTTGTGGGATCCATCTGCGGGCTGCCCATTGAGCCCACCATTCTCGTGTCAGGTGCCATCATCCTTTTCTATTGCCTTCTGGGGGGATTGTGGGCCGTGGTGGTTGCCGATTTTCTGCAGGCGATCATCCTCATGCCCTTTTGCCTGGTGCTGGTAGGGGCGGCATTGGTGAAGGTGGGAGGGCTTTCCGGACTGATCCAGGCGCTGCCGGAAAAACTGGTCTCGCCGACATTGCCGGGGGGAATGGGCTGGGTCTATGTAGTTGCCTGGACGGTCATGGTCAGCTTCGGCTATAACACGGCCGCCATGGCACAACGATATTTCAGCGTTGACGATGAAAGGTCAGCCCGCAAAGTGGCATTGCTCTGTTTCGCCCTGTTCCTGGTCGGTTCATTGATCTGGTTTATTCCTCCCTTGGCGATGCGAGCGCTCTACCCAAACATTTCCGCCATCTGGCCCGGACTGGCCAATCCTCATGAGGCCTCCTATGCCTTGGCGGCCCTGACCCTGCTCCCGAACGGATTGATCGGGATCATGCTGGCCGCTATGTTTAGCTCTTCAATGGCCAACCTTTCCGGACTGTTCAACCTCCACGCCGCCATCATCTCCAAGGATGTCTACCAGAGCCTGTTTGCCAGAGACGCGGGCGATCGGAAGCTCCTCCGAGTTGGCCGTATAACGACATTTGGCGTGGGTATCATCGTCACCTCTCTGGCCATGGTATTGGCAGCGACCGGCCAGAGTGTCTTTAGCGTCATGCTGACCTTCAATACCATCATTTCGCTGGCGTATGGGCCACCGGCCTTATTGGGACTGATAACGAAGAGAACTCCGAGTTGGTCCGGTCTCCTGAGCTTTGTAGTCGCCCTGGTGTTAGGATGCCTGGGAAGTTTCATCTACCGCTGGAGCTTTGTGACCCGGGTAGGAGTCATTGTCCCGGTTTCCGTGGCGGTATTCTTTCTGACAAGCCTGCTGGAGAGAGTGGATCAGGCGCATTCTGTGCGGCGGGAAGAGCTATTCCGGCGGCTGCACACGCCGATCCACGTGGAGACGGAACTGAGCGACACGGTCGATCTGACGGTGGTGGTGTTCAGGTTTCTCAGCCGCGTGACTGCGGTCATCGGGCTGGCCAGCCTGCTGCTGGTGGGTGTGGCACCCGCCGGACAGCGCATCACAGTAGTCATTTATTCTTCCCTCCTGTTGCTTCTTGCCGGACTGATGCTGTTGGTTCGAGGGCCCTCTCAAGCCCGAAACTAGCAGGATGAGTCAGACCTTCTCTGCCAGGCCGTGACGCAGGGCGTACAAAGCCAGTTCCAGGCGATCGCCGAGACCTAGCTTCTGGAATATATTGCTGAGGTGGGTTTTGACGGTTTGCTCGCTGATGAAGAGTTTTTCGGCGATTTCCTTGTTTCGCATGCCTGATGCCACCAAGGTGATGACTTCTTTCTCTCGCGATGACAGATCGTGCTTGGATTTCTCGGGCTCCTTCTCACGGCGGAACTTCCTCGAAAGACTCTCCACAACCTGACTCATCGTCGTGTTATCCGCCCAGAGTTCTCCCCCTTGCACCTTGCGGATCCCTTTGATGAGGAACTCGGTGGCAGCATACTTTAAGATGATGCCCCGGGCTCCCTCTCGGATAGCGGTCACGCTTTCATCTCGGGTGATATGGGCGGTAAGGAGAATCACCTTGATTTGCGGATAATGCTCCACAATCTGGGGTAACACCGAGAGGCCATCGAGCTTCTGCATTTTCAAATCCAGCAGCAGGATATCGGGTCTGCAGCGGGTGAGAAGAGTCAGGACCTCGTCACCATCAACGGCGTCGCCTACGATTTCAATGTCATGCTCCAGGGAGAGGATCTTCTTGATCCCCTC
>JBGPHY010000345.1:0-6426 GCA_041484625.1 Terriglobia bacterium
GGTTTGTCATATATTTTGTTTGGCTGCTGAGCAACGGCCTCCAGTCTGGACCGGTCGGGTCATGGCTCCCTGAACTGACGTTGCCTCACAGCGGTACTGGGTCAGTTAAACGGGGGAAACGGCTCCGTCAGGAGCCAAATGTTTGTAGCCAAGCAGGCCAGCATTCAAGCTCCGCCGTCCGAGCGGCGCGGAATGCAGGCCCCTCTACCGCACTGCTGTTGACCTTACACATTCCGTGCCGCTCGGACGGCAGGTTTCTCGCCAGGTCTCTTGTTCTATACTCATTGGGCTCCTGACGGAGCCCGACGGAACCCACCCCGATGACTGACCGGTTACTCACAGCGGGATTTTGTTCTTTACTTGATCCTCATTCCAGTCGTAGCCTGTTGACTGTTCGAGCGTGTTGATCTTGGCGCGCTATAAGTGTACATTCGATGCTACCTCTGTTTCCAGAGTGTTAATCCCCGTGCACAGATCGGTCAGTCAAATCGGAGACTAACATGCCAAACAACTATGCCGACGTCGCCCTTGGGTTTCTGAAGGAAGGACCTCTGCACGTGGGGCAGGCACCCAACGGTGCTGCAAAGAGGAAACTCCTCAGCCGACGGCGATTACTGAAGCAAGCTGGAATGGGAATAAAAGCGGGAATTTTCTCGAGTGTCATTGGAGAAGTCCTGGCCGGAGAACCGAGAGCCAGCGAGAAAGTCACCGGAAGCTATGCTACATCTGCAGCCGAAATCACATCTGGCAAAATTCCAATTTCCTTAATCATTGACGATGGATCACCAGTGGATCCCTTGTTCTACGAGATCCCGGGATATGAGACCCCATTTTTGGTTCCAGCCGAGTTCACCAGGCGGGTGGCAGAAACCTTTGAGCGGTTCGATCTGCGAGGGAAACTAACGATCATTCCAATGCCAAGCTGCCTGGGGCGAATCGACCAATCCCTGAAACGGGTACCTTCGGATCACCTGGAGGGATTTCTGAAGCTGGTGCGCGAGCGGATCGCGCCCAGGTTTGACATTACTCCCGAGTTCCTGACTCATTTGCGAGCCTACAATCTCAAGACCGGAGAATACCAGCACATTTATGAAGACGTTTGGATTTCCAAGGCACCCCTCGATGAAATTGTTGAGTATTTCGTTCTGGCATTCACGATTCTCAAGAACGTCGGGCTGATGGCGACTGGCATTACTTCACCCTGGGTTTCAGGCATCGATGTGGAGAAGAAGTATGCCCAGGCCCTGGCAGAGGCTCAGTGGAAGACGTTCAACCGGAAGCTGACCTGGTATTTCTTGCACATGACGGGGTGGGGGAAACCCCGCCAATGCTCAGTGGAGTATGAGGCCCCCGAGCGGGGTCAGGCCGTTGTCAGCGTCCCGGCCAACGCGGAGGATATCTTCTGGAGCATGGAACGGCCAACGCGCGATGAGAGACTGCAGTTCATCAACAATGGTATCGACCGATTAGTCTCGGCCGACGGGCGCAGCGGACGGATTCGCGAGTTGATCGAATCGGGATACCCGGTCGTTCTGCTGACACACTGGCAGTCGCTCTACACCCAAGGAACAGCGCTGGGATTGGATGGCCTCTGCGCCCTGGCCGAACGAATCCAAAAAGTATTCGGAAAGAGTCTGGAGTGGGTGTCGTGCTCCGAGCTGGCCCAGCGTTACGTCGGTTCAAAAGTCCTGAAGTCGTAAGCTCAAACTCACAAGCTTCTATGATGATTCTGTTGTTCAAAAATTTCGTAGGGATTCTGGACGACAAAATCCTAATGATGAGGATATCGTTATGGAATTGACACGACGTGAGTTGATGAAGTTTGCTTCCATTGCGCCATTGGCTGCGGTTGTTCCGCCACCTGCGTTCGATCCCGACTTCGGCACGGCTCTAGCTGCGGCTGCTGCGATCCGGGCGAAGAAGATCTCTGCCGAGGAACTGACCCAACACACACTGAAGCGGATCGCCAGGTTGAACCCGAAGCTGAATGCGATTGTCCTCCTACTGGAACAAAAGGCGATCGAGCAGGCGCGCGCTGCCGACAACGCCCTGGCCAAAGGAACGGTTCTGGGGCCTCTGCATGGCGTGCCTTTCACCATCAAGGAGAGCTTTGAATTTCCTGGCGCCCCCTGCACCTGGGGACACAAGGAGAGGCTGCAGGCCAAATCGCGAATTACCGCCATGGCCGTCGAGCGGATGGTCCGCGCGGGGGCGATCATTCTGGGGAAGACTAATGTCCCCGTTGATCTGATGGATTGGCAATCGGACAACCCGATCTGGGGCGTTTCCAATAATCCCTGGGCTCTGGATCGCACTCCAGGAGGGTCGACTGGAGGGGGAGCGGCAGCGACGGCCGCGGGATTGGGCTTTCTGACGCTTGGATCCGACATCGGTGGCTCCATTCGCGTCCCTGCACACTTTTGCGGGATCTACGGACTCAAGCCGACCCTCAACCTCATCCCTCTGCATGGACATGTGAGAGTAGCTGGGGGTGATGGCATGTCGCCGCCGCACGATCTGGCCGTTGCGGGCCCCTTGGCGCGGAGCGCGGCAGACTTGAGGCTGGCCCTGGAAGTGTGTGCCGGACCCGAACCCGACGACATAATCGCGCTCAAATGGAAACTCCCGCCGCCTCGCAGGAGCCGTCTCCGGGACTTTCGGGTGGGATATGTTTTCGACGACAAAGACTGTCCGCCCAGTTCCGAAGTTGGCACGGTCCTGGAAAACCTGTTGTCTTCATTGTCGAAAGCAGGTGCGAAGCTGAAATCCGGCTGGCCGGAAGGCATCAACCTTGGAAAGCAATCCTATTCTTATTTCTTCCTGCTCTCGGCCCTGACCAATGCGGATCTACCTGAGTCAGAAGTGAAGGAACTCCAGGCTCGTCCCAACGCCGAAAAAGACCCCTATATTGCCTCCCTTTTCCTGCCTCACCGGGTCTGGCTGGGGGCTACGATGGAACGACTCGAGGCGCGCAAAGCCTGGCAGGAGTATTTTCGCGAGCACGACGTCTTTTTAACTCCCACCGCATTCGTGCCTGCCTTTCCCCACACCCGACTGCCCAGAGACGAGAGGAAACTGATGACACCGGAGGGAGAACGGCCCTATATGGACATGATCTATTATGTCGGGCCCTTTTCGTTCTCCGGAATTCCGGCAATCTCTGCGCCGGCCGGACTGACACAAGGCGGCCTGCCGGTGGGTGTACAGATCGCCGGCCCCTGGATGGAAGACGGAACGCCGATCGCCTTCGCGGAATCCCTTGCCGGACTGGTAGGAGGCTTCATCCCGCCTCCCAAGTTTCGGTGATAGAAATAGATGGACCGCCGGGAGCGGTTTACAGCGTCAATTTTCCGGCTTCGCCGGAGGTGTTGGGCTCATGACATGGAATTGACTCCAGGGTATCCGCAATTCAAGGGTTAGTCATCGGCAGGAGGAATTGTCACCTGCCCAGAAAGTGACCACCATGATTGGCCCGGTAAGGCGATGGGTCGAAGCAAAAGGGGGCATTCTTGCAGTCTTGATGCTGGCGACCCTATCTGTGGTTCGATTCCAAGGAACAGCCAGAGCGGCAGAAAAGCCCAATATCATCTTCATCCTCGCAGATGATCTGGGTTATGGAGATCTGGGCTGTTATGGGCAGAAGAAGATCCGCACTCCGAATATAGATCGCCTGGCTGAAGAGGGCATGCGCTTCACTGCGCATTATTCGGGGAACAATGTTTGCGCCCCGTCACGGTGCGTGCTCATGACGGGATTGCATCCGGGACACGCTTACATTCGCGACAACCGGCAGGCGCAAGGATATCCGGAGGGACAGGAGCCGGTCCCGGCAGATTACTTGAAACTTCCCTTGGCCCTCAAGAAGCTCGGCTATACGTTGGGCGGATTTGGCAAGTGGGGTCTGGGACCGATCAGCAGCCCCGGTGACCCGCTTCGGCAAGGTTTTGATCATTTTTTCGGCTTTAATTGCCAGGCTGTGGCGCATAACTACTATCCCACGCATTTGTGGGACGATGACCAGGAGGTCGTGCTGCAAAACCCAGCGTTTTCTGCCCATCAAGGACTTCCGGCTGGTATTGATCCAAATGATGCCGACAGTTATGCTCGATATGTTGGCAAGGACTACGCCCCGGATCTTATTGGTGAGCAGGCACTGAGCTTTGTCCGGAACAACAGGAACAAGCCATTCTTCCTGTATTACCCCACTACAGTTCCGCATCTTGCTCTTCAAGTCCCTGACGATTCTCTTGCAGAATATAGTGGCCTGTTCCCTGAAGAACCCTATACGGGTGATCGCGACTACCTGCCGCACCGCCAACCGAGAGCAGCCTATGCGGCCATGATCACGCGTATGGACCGCGAAGTAGGGCGTGTTACGGCATTGATCGAAGAACTCGGGCTTGAAGACCGAACGATTTTCGTCTTTACCAGCGACAATGGGCCTCTGTATGACCGGTATGGAGGCACAGATGCCGATTTCTTCAACAGCGCCGGAGGTTTGCGAGGGCGGAAGGGTTCCTTCTACGAAGGCGGTTTTCGGGTACCCTGCATCGTGCGTTGGAAGGACCGGATCGATAGGGGCACCAGCAGTGACCGCGTGACAGGATTTGAAGATTGGCTGCCCACGCTGCTGGAACTGATCCATGGCAAGGGCCGCCTGCCGGCTGACATCGATGGGATCAGCTTCGTGCGGACACTCTGCGGTAAGAAGCAAAAGCCCCGCCCGTTTCTGTATCGGGAGTCTCCCGGTTATGGTGGCCAGCAATGTGTCAGGGTCGGGGACTGGAAAGCGTTGCGGCAGAACCTGAACCCTGAGCCGGGAACGTCTCATCCACAGCCCAGCCCTCTTGAGCTTTACAGCCTGAGACACGATCCCGGCGAAACAAGCGATGTTGCCGGGCGATATCCTGACATTGCGAAAAAGCTTGGAAAGCTCATGAAGAAACAACACGTGAAGTCGATGTTGTTCCCCATTCGTGCTCTCGATGATAAGACGAAGTGAAGAACTCAGGCCCCGCGAAAGGGTGCTGCTGGCACTGGCGCACCAGGAGACAGACCGGGTGCCGGTGGATTTCCTGGCCACTCCGGAAACCTGGGCTAAACTGAAACAGTATCTGGGGATCACAGATCCTGAGCTCATTCTGCGTCATCTTGGTACGGATCTGCGACATCCCCGCCAATCTTATAATGGCCCGCCATTCGTGCGTTATCCCGACGGCAGTTGGAGCGATTCATGGGGAGTGCGCCGCCGTTTGGTGGCGCACCCGCACGGGGCTTACGACGAAATGATCGAGCATCCGTTGGCAAAGTTGAGGGACACAAAAGAGCTGGCCAAGTATCCCTGGCCGCAATCGCGCTGGTGGGATGCTGAGGATCTGGCGCTGCAGATCCGACGCCTGGACGGTGAGGACAGTTACGCGATTGCGCTTGAGGAGTTCGGCGATCCTGGCGGCATCTTCGAGATTGCCTGGTACCTGCGTGGAATGGAGCAATTTCTGGTCGACATGGTTGAGCAGCCCGAGCTGGCCTACGAAATCATGCGACGCGTGACCGATTTCTATATGGACCTCTTGGAACAGGTGATGGCCGCGGCTGGGGACCGCATTGACCTGATCTGGACGAGCGATGACATTGCTCATCAGCACGGACGAGTGATTTCGGAACGCTGCTGGCGTAAACTCATTGCGCCTCATCACGAACGGTTGAACAGGCGCATCCACGAACTCGGTTCGCGGGTCATGTACCATTCGTGCGGGGCGGTACGCCCCTTCATCCCGGCTCTGATCGACCTGGGCGTTGACGTTCTGGACGTGTTGCAGTTCAGCGCGGATGGTATGGACCCGCGGGAGATCAAGGCCACCTTTGGGGAGAAATTGTGCTTCCACGGCGGGATGGATGTGCAGAGCACGCTGCCGTGGGCGACAGCTGAAGAGGTTTGCCGCATCACCCGGGAGAGGATCGACCTGCTGGGCCGTAGCGGCGGGTACATTCTCTCGCCAACACACAACATTCAGGTTGACACTCCGGTGACCAACATCCTGGCAATGTACGCCGAGGCGGAGAGCCTGGCTGCCTCTTGAGCCAATCCCAAAATAAGACCTATCGGGCAGGAAGACTGTCCATCCTAAAGTGTGCAGACGTGAAAGTCGGGGTTGACTGTATTGGGGAGGCACGGCGGTGGAGGAAGCAGTCAGCTCGATGCGCCAACAAGAATCCGCCTGACTCACTGAGGGGCTTGTTCCAGACGGTCCAGAGCCTGGCGTGCCGCGGAGAATTGGGGGGCGAGAGCCAAAGCTTCCCGGAAGGCTTTGGCGGCCTCAGCCTTCTTGTTTTGCTGGCGAAGAACCAAACCGAGATTATAATGTGCTTCTGCCGATTTGGGATCCAGACTAATCGTCTTCATGAAAACCTGAAACGCCTTCTCCA